>NZ_DJTA01000010.1:0-200851 GCF_002440335.1 Sphingobacterium sp. UBA6320
GCTTCAATACAAAATAAAGCCATTCACTCCGTTCATTACTTTTGTTGTTTATATACTTTTTGTTAAAACTTACGTTTACCCACGTATATAAACAACAAAACCCGACTTAATAGTCGGGCTCTATTTTGTCTTGGCGGAAGAGGAGGGATTCGAACCCTCGGTACCGTTTCCAGTACGACAGTTTAGCAAACTGTTCCTTTCGGCCACTCAGGCACTCTTCCTCGTTTTGACATTGCAAACATAAGGCAATTATTTTATTCTGCAAAGTCTATTTTATAAAAAAAATAAAAAAAAATCGTAAGGTTTTAGTAAGCGATTGTATGTCAATTTATTGCTCATCCAATAAATTTCACTTATTTTTTCTTACTGAGATCGTAATCAACCCTGACATGATAAATACTCTTCAACATGGCCTTGAAAATATTTGAAGACTCCGTGATTTCTTTCAATGTGATGTTACTATTTGCAAATTGATTTAATTTTAATTTGTGTTCAATGATCTTATCAACTAGTGTATTGATCGACTCTTCTGTATGCTCTTTAAGGGCTCTAGATGCTGCTTCTACAGAATCGGCCATCATGAGTACTGCCGTTTCTTTGGAATAAGGAATTGGCCCTGGATATTGATACAACGATTCGTCAACAAGTTTGTCCGGATTGTTCTTGATAAATAAATTATAGAAGTAATCGACTTTTGTGGTACCGTGGTGTGTTTTGATGAAATCGATAATCACATCAGGAAGTTGATTTCTCTTTGCTATTTCAACTCCTTTGATGACATGGGAAATAATAATTTGCGCACTCTGTTCTGGAGATAGCTCATCATGTGGATTCTTTTCTGTTTTTTGATTTTCAATAAAAAACTGTGGGTTTGTTATTTTTCCGATATCATGATATAATGCTCCTGCACGTACGAGTAGGGGATTTCCGCCTATTCTATAAATAGCAGCTTCCGCTAAATTAGCGACTTGAAGCGAATGCTGGAAAGTCCCTGGTGCTTTAAAGGATAGTTCTCGTAGTAGTTTGGAATTACTATTGGTAAGTTCCATGAGCGTTAAATCCGAAACAATGCCAAAGAGTTTCTCAAATGCGTATACCAATGGATATGCCATTAAGGTAATCATGACACTGACAACAAAAGGTATGACGTCCATGATATTGATCGTACTCAGGGAACCATTTCGTGTGAGAAGAAGACCAAAATAGGCAATGAGGTAAGTGGCGAGTATAATCGCAGATGAAATAAAGAACTGCTCTCTCTTAACTAGAGTTTTGATGCTATAGATCGCAACTATACCGGCCATAAATTGTAAAAAAACAAATTCATATGAATTGGGAACGAATAAAGCGGCTAGCAATACCATGAGTAGATGGATGTTTAAAGCTACTCTTGAGTCAAATAGAATCCGGATGATGATCGGTACGGAGCAAAAGGGGATATAGTATAAATTGGGAATCTTAATTTTAATCGCCCACGATAACGCACCGAGCATCCCGATGATCACAATCATAATAATCGAAAGTAGGCGGTTGTTGTAGTAGATATCTTTTCGGAACAGATAGAGAAATACCAATAAGATGGATAATGCTAATGAAATAATCAAAAACTGACCTAAGGTAACATAGGTTTGGTTACCTGATATTTTACCTTCGTCTTCGTAGATCTTACGAAGTGATTCTAACTTTTGGTAGGTTTCATTGCTGATAATCTTATCCTTCTCGGCTATAAGCTCGCCTTTTTGTACCACCCCCCGAGTAGAGGAAATATTGGCTAAAGCTGTTTGTTCTAGTCGTTCTGTTTGTTGATCGTTGTAGACGTAATTGAGCGTAATGTAGTTTTTTAAGGTTTCTAATAGCCACTTTTTGTAGACGATCTTGGACGAATTGTTGAGGACTGAATTTGCATATTCATAGGATGATTCTATGGTGTAACAGTCGGCTGTATTTTTTTGAGTGGCTACTTTGTCTTGGATCAGGGTAAAATTATACTGTTTTGCAGCGGGACTTTTGTCGTCATTTCGATTTTGAAATCGATTATTAAGAGATAAGATACCACGATCATAGAGATGTGATAATATCGCATTACCTACTGCTCTATAGTCTTGGATTTTTTGAGGGGTCGTATCCAATTTATTGGTTTGCCATCTTTCAGCTAAATCCGTTTCAAATTGATCAATCTGTTCTCTACTGATGGTCGAATTGACATCGTAGATAGGTTGAATGGTTTTGAGGATATTTTTTTTATCCTCATTTAATTCTTCTTGTGTTTTAAGAATAGCAAAATTATAGGGGGAAATCAAATTTTCATGATCCCACACTTTTCCTTTCTGAAATTCGTAACGAAAGCGTGCTTGCTTGGGAAGGAATATACAAATAAGAATAATGGTCGCCAATATTAAACTGATCTTACGAATGAGGTTAAGATTGTTGTCGGATTCGCGATTATATTTAATTTTTAATCTACTCACGGAATTGAATTGTTGTTGGATAATAAAGAATTACTCAAGCAAATGTACTTAAAAATGTCCTATTATTAAGTTCTTTATCCATAGCAATCGGGGCTATATTTAATTTTTTTGATTTAAATTCGAGGCTTCCGCAAGACTTAATTATCTTTGTGAAAACAAATCAAAGACTCATGTCAAGTAAAAAGCATCTTATTGCACCTTCAGTTTTGGCAGCGGATTTCGCTAAATTATACGATGATATTATAATGGTAAACAATAGTGAGGCCGATTGGTTTCATATTGATATCATGGATGGCGTATTTGTGCCAAATATTTCTTTTGGTTTTCCGGTCATGCAAGCAATTGCAAAACATGCTACAAAACCGTTAGATGTACATTTAATGATTGTAGATCCAGATCGTTATTTACAGGTGTGCAAGGATTCGGGAGCTGCGGTGATTACTGTACATTACGAAGCATGTACGCATTTGCACCGTACTTTAGCAGCGATTAAGGAGTTGGGATGTAAGGCTGGGGTAGCATTAAATCCACATACTCCGGTTTCTTTGTTGGCAGACGTTATTGCTGACTTAGATTTGGTCTGCTTGATGTCTGTTAATCCTGGTTTTGGAGGTCAAAAATTTATTCAACATACGTATACTAAAGTAAAACAATTGCGTGCTATGGCTGCGGGTGTGAATGATGGCTTGTTAATCGAAATCGATGGTGGGGTTGGTGTAGGTAATGCTGCTGCGTTGCTTCAGGCTGGTGCTGATGTTTTGGTTGCCGGTAGCTCGGTTTTTGCAGCTGCTGATCCAACTCAGTCTATAGCAGACTTAAAAGCGGTTGATATTCAGTTACAAAATATTTAATCAAAATAAAAGGGTATAAAAAAGGGGGAAATCAGACATGGTTTTCCCCTTTTTTATACCCTTTGCTACGATCATATTTTAATATCAGCGTCAAAATATACTGATATGAATTGCTGTTTATTTGATGAAAATCGTCTGCAAATAATTGTATGTTAGGGCTTTATTTTATTTTATTATGGAAAATAATTCTTGTTTAGAATATTTCCAAATTGAGTGAATAAATGGTAATGATAGCTATTAACTATTGATTTTTAGTATTTTTGTGCTCACATTTCAGCATTGATTTTATCGAGAAATAGATCCTTAAAACCAATAAAGTGTAAAGTTAATCTTAGTGTCACGGTGTCTCGTATAGCATGATGTTTTTTTTGGCTTAATTTATTAAACTTGTGGCTGTATTGGAAAACTGCAATGTGTATTTTTTTGAACAGCCTTTAACATATAAAAGATTTATAAACTATGAGTATTTACAACGATTACGTACAAGAGGTTGTAGAACGAAAAGGTCAAGGATTAAATCCTAAACCAATTGATGGAGCAGAATTATTAAGTGAGGTTATTGCTCAAATTAAAGATTTAAATAACGAAAATAGAGCTGATTCTCTGAACTTGTTTATTTACAATACCCTGTCTGGCACGACTAGTGCAGCTGGTGTAAAAGCAATATTCTTAAAAGAAATTATTCTGGGAAAAGAGGTAGTCGCAGAAATTACACCAACTTTTGCATTTGAGTTATTATCTCATATGAAAGGTGGTCCTTCTATCGAAGTACTTTTGGATTTGGCGTTAGGGGATGACGTAGCTATTGCGAAGCAGGCTGCTGAAGTTCTTAAAACACAAGTTTTTCTTTATGAGGCGGATACTACGCGTCTGAAAAATGCTTTTACTAACGGTAACGTCATTGCAAAAGAAATTCTAGAGAGTTATGCTCAAGCTGAATTTTTTACAAAACTACCTGAATTGCCAGAAGAAATAAAGGTGGTTACTTTTATCGCTGGTGAAGGTGATATTTCTACGGATCTGTTATCTCCAGGTAACCAGGCGCATTCGCGCTCGGATCGTGAGCTACATGGTCAATGTATGATCACTCCAGAGGCACAACAACAGATTAAAGCTTTACAGGCACAGCACCCAGATGCTAGTGTGATGTTGATTGCTGAAAAAGGTACTATGGGAGTGGGGTCTTCTAGAATGTCAGGTGTAAATAATGTGGCATTGTGGACAGGTAAACAAGCTAGTCCTTATATTCCATTTGTTAACATTGCTCCAATTGTGGGAGGTACTAATGGTATTTCTCCAATTTTCTTGACTACGGTAGATGTGACAGGTGGTATTGGAATTGATCTTCAGAATTGGAAGAAAAAAGTAGATGCAAATGGTGAGGTTATTCGTAATGAAAATAATGAGCCCATTTTAGAGCAAGTATATTCAGTTGCTACAGGTACTGTTCTTACGATCAATACTAAAACTGAAAAATTATATCATGGAGATCAAGAGTTAATCGACATTTCTAAATCTCTTACTCCTCAGAAAAGAGAATTTATCAAAGCAGGTGGTTCTTATGCTATTGTATTTGGTAAGAAAATCCAAACATTTGCGGCTGGGGTATTAGGTATTGAAATTCCAAGAGTATTTGCTCCTTCTAAAGAGATTTCTATTGAAAACCAAGGTTTAACTGCTGTAGAGAAAATCTTCAATAAAAATGCTGTCGGTACAACTCCAGGAAAAGTATTACATGCTGGTTCTGATGTTCGTGTTAAGGTGAATATTGTAGGTTCTCAAGATACAACAGGTTTAATGACTGCTCAAGAGTTAGAAGCGATGGCTGCAAAGGTCATTTCTCCAACAGTAGACGGTGCTTATCAATCAGGTTGTCATACGGCATCTGTATGGGATAAAAAAGCGCAGGCTAATATTCCTAAATTGATGAAGTTTATGAATGACTTCGGATTGATTACAGCGCGTGATCCAAAAGGAGAATACCATGCTATGACCGATGTTATCCACAAGGTATTAAATGATATTACGATTGATGAGTGGGCGATCATCATTGGTGGCGACTCGCATACGCGTATGTCCAAAGGTGTAGCTTTTGGAGCTGATTCGGGAACTGTTGCCTTGGCATTAGCTACTGGTGAAGCTTCGATGCCGATTCCAGAATCTGTAAAAGTAACATTTAAAGGGAGTATGAAACAGCACATGGATTTCCGTGATGTGGTTCATGCGACACAATCTCAGATGTTACAGCAATTTGGTGGAGAGAATGTATTCCAAGGTAGAATCATCGAGGTTCATATCGGTACACTACTTGCCGATCAGGCGTTTACATTTACGGATTGGACTGCAGAAATGAAAGCAAAAGCTTCGATCTGTATTTCCCAAGATGAGACGCTAATTCAATCACTAGAAATTGCTAAGAGCCGTATCCAAATCATGATTGATAAGGGTATGGAAAATAAAAATCAAGTATTACAAGGATTAATCGATAAAGCTAACAAACGTATCGAGGAAATTAAAACGGGTGTAAAACCTGCTTTGACTCCAGATGCAAATGCAAAATATTATGCTGAAGTGGTGATCGATCTTGATATTATTGATGAACCGATGATTGCTGATCCTGATGTCAACAATGTGGACGTTTCAAAACGTTATACGCATGATGCTATTAGAGAGCTTTCTTACTATGGCGGTGACAAAAAAGTGGATTTAGGTTTTGTAGGTTCTTGTATGGTACACAAAGACGATTTAAAAATCGTTTCTCAAATGCTGAAGAACGTCGAGAAACAACTTGGTGTTGTTAAGTTTAATGCACCATTGGTTGTTGCAGCTCCTACTTACAACATCATAGATGAATTGAAAGCAGAAGGCGACTGGGAATATTTGCAGAAATATTCTGGTTTTGAATTCAGTGATATTTTACCAAAAAGTACAGCACGTACTGAGTACGAAAATATCATGTATTTAGAGCGTCCGGGGTGTAATCTATGTATGGGTAACCAAGAAAAAGCAGCAAAAGGTGATACGGTAATGGCTACTTCTACTCGTCTTTTCCAAGGTCGTGTAGTAGAAGATCGAGATGGTAAAAAAGGTGAATCTTTATTAGCGTCTACTCCAGTGGTTGTGCTTTCTGCTATCTTAGGTAGAATTCCAAACATGCAAGAGTATAAAGCTGCTGTTGAAGGTATCAACTTAACCAAATTTTCTCCTATTTCGACAAAGTAAAAACTAATACTGGAGTTTGAGTAAATAACTTATATAAGTATCATAAAATTAGAAATATATGGCTTTTGATATAGAAATGATTAAAAAGGTATATAACCGTTATGAGGAGCGTGTAAACGCTGCTCGTAGCTTGGTTAATAAACCTTTAACCCTATCTGAGAAAATTTTATATACTCACTTATGGGATGGAAATGCAACTGAAACATACGATAGAGGTGTATCTTATGTTGATTTTGCTCCAGATCGTGTAGCAATGCAAGATGCGACTGCACAAATGGCATTATTGCAATTTATGCAAGCGGGTCGTCCTCAAGCGGCTGTTCCATCAACAGTACACTGTGATCACTTGATTCAAGCGAAAGAAGGTGCTCAAGTAGATTTGCAAAGAGCGAATACAGAATCAAAAGAAGTATTTAATTTTTTAGGTTCTGTCGCAAATAAATATGGTATCGGTTTCTGGAAACCAGGAGCGGGTATTATTCACCAAGTCGTTTTAGAAAACTATGCTTTCCCTGGCGGTATGATGATCGGTACAGATTCACATACGGTTAATGCTGGTGGTCTAGGTATGTTGGCTATTGGGGTTGGTGGTGCAGATGCATGTGATGTCATGGCTGGTCTACCTTGGGAACTTAAATTTCCTAAATTAATTGGTGTTAAATTAACAGGTAAATTAAGTGGCTGGACTTCGCCTAAAGATGTGATCTTAAAAGTTGCGGGTATCTTAACTGTAAAAGGTGGTACTGGTGCTGTTGTAGAATATTTCGGTGAGGGTGCTCAATCTATGTCTTGTACTGGTAAAGGTACAATCTGTAATATGGGTGCTGAAATTGGTGCAACGACATCTACATTTGGATATGATGAGTCGATGGAGCGTTATTTACGTGCTACTGGTCGTGCTGATGTAGCTGATGCGGCAAATGCTGTTAAGGAGCACTTAACTGCCGATGCTGAAGTATACGCAAACCCAGAATTATATTTTGATCAACTTATTGAGATTAATTTATCTGAACTCGAGCCTTCATTAAATGGTCCTTTTACACCAGATCTATACACACCAGTTTCACGTATGCGTGAAGAGGCTGCTAAAAATGGTTGGCCTACAAAAGTGGAGTGGGGATTGATCGGTTCATGTACCAACTCTTCTTATGAAGATCTGTCACGTGCTGCTTCTATCGCTAAGCAGGCTGTTGATAAAGGTTTGGTAACAAAAGCTGAATTTGGAATCAACCCAGGTTCTGAGCAAGTACGTTATACCGCAGATCGTGATGGTTTATTGAAAACTTTTGAAGATCTGAATGCAACCATCTTTACAAATGCTTGCGGTCCATGTATTGGTATGTGGGATCGTGTAGGTGCTGAAAAGCAAGAGAAAAATACAATCGTCCACTCATTCAACCGTAATTTTGCAAAACGTGCGGATGGTAACCCGAATACATTTGCTTTCGTAGCTTCTCCTGAGATCGTTGCAGCAATTGCAATTTCGGGTGATTTGGGCTTCAACCCTTTGACAGACACGTTGACAAATGCTAACGGTGAGCAGGTTAAGCTGGATCCTCCTACGGGTGATGAATTGCCTGAAAAAGGATTTGCAGTAGAGGATGCTGGATATCAAGCTCCTGCTGAAGATGGTTCTGCTGTCGCAATTGATGTAGATCCTAATTCTGACCGTCTGCAATTATTAGAGCCTTTTGCTGCTTGGGAAGGTACTGACCTGAAAGGTTTAAGATTATTGATTAAGGCTAAAGGTAAATGTACTACTGACCATATTTCTATGGCTGGCCCTTGGTTGAAATACCGTGGTCATCTGGATAATATCTCCAACAATATGTTGATCGGCGCTGTTAATTACTTCAATGAAAAAACAGATTCGGTTAAAAATCAATTGACTGGTGAATATGGTCCTGTTCCTGCGACACAACGTGCTTATAAAGCTGCTGGTATCGGATCGATCGTAGTTGGTGATGAAAACTATGGAGAAGGTTCTTCTCGAGAGCATGCTGCTATGGAGCCTCGTCACTTGGGCGTTCGTGCGGTGTTGGTGAAATCTTTTGCTCGTATCCATGAGACGAACTTGAAGAAACAAGGCATGTTAGGTTTGACTTTTGCTGATAAGGATGATTATGATAAGATCCAAGAGGACGATGTAATCGACATCTTAGGATTGACAACTTTTACTCCTGGACAGCCACTTACTCTGGTCCTTCACCACGCGGATGGAACGGAAGATCAAATTTTAGCAAACCACACTTACAATGCTCAACAAATTGAGTGGTTTAAAGAGGGTGGTGCTTTGAACATTATTCGTAAAAATCAAGTAAAATAAAGTAATTATTTTGCTTATCTAAATATAACCCGGTACTTTTGTGCCGGGTTTTTTATTGACAAACAATATGAATAAATTTTTATTGGCCTTAAGTGTGCTAACAGTGTCTGCTTCTTCTTTATTTGCACAAGATCATAGTAGTGAATTACCTGCAAAACCAATCGCTAAAAGTATATTCAATCCGAAATATTCGCGTACGGAAAGCAACAAAGGCAAGTTTTATTTTCACTGGGGATATAACTTTTCATCTTATGCCAAAAGTGATATTCGGTTTAAGGGTACGGGATATGATTTTACTTTATTGGATGTAAAAGCATCGGATAGACCGACTAAATTGTCGATGACCTATATTAACCCTGCTACAATTTCTATCCCTCAATTCAATTTCCATTTTGGGTATTTTATCAAAGATAATTATTCGATATCATTGGGCTGGGACCATATGAAATATGTGGTGGATATTCCACAGACGGTACGAATTAAGGGACATATCAGTCCTGAAATTTCTGAACCTGGCATTCCAACTGGTGGTATGGCCGGAACTTACAATGGTGAGGAGGTTACTTTAGTGGATTCGGTACTGAAATTTGAACATACAGATGGATATAATTTTGCTTCTGTTGCCTTGGAAAGACATGACGATATCTGGGTTTCTAGAACGGGGAAATCTTATTTGTCAATGGAAACTGGTGCTGAACTTGGGCTGCTAGTGCCAAGAACTGATGTTCGATTATTTGGAGTAGGAGAGAATAACTTTTGGAATATTGCTGGTTATGGTGCTGCTGCAAAAGTTGGTTTGCAATATCACTTTTTGAAGTGGATGTATTTGCAAACAAGTTTTAAAACCGGGTGGACAGATCTTAATAATATCCGTACTACGGGGAGAAACAATATTGATAAGGCAAGTCAGTCGATATGGTTCTTTGAGAACTATTGGGTGCTTGGTTTCAAATTCTAAATTTTAAAAGCGGATGATTGTCATCCGCTTTTTTTACATTAAATATCTGAAAGCTGAAAACTTTCTTTTAGTCTTATTCCTTTTTCTGTATGCTGTAAAGTACAACAAGCATTGACCGCATCATGTTCTAAGAAAAGGATGTATTCTCGATCTACTATCTCTTGCCAGTAGTTATTCCTTTCTTCCATGGTAGTGAGCGGTCTTATGTCATAGCTCATGACGTAGGGAAGGGGAATATGTCCTACCGAAGGAAGTAAATCTGCCATATACAAGATTGTTTTATTTTTATATTGAATTTGGGGCAACATCATGGATTCGGTATGTCCGTGAGCATACCTGATCTGAATATTTGGACCAAATGGGCTGCTCTCTTTTTCAATAAATTTTAGTTGACCACTTTCTTGTATAGGTATTATATTTTCCTCCAAAAAAGAAGCCTTTTCTCTTGGATTTGGATGAATCGCCCAATCCCAATGTGCTGCATTGCTCCAATAATTAGCATTAGTAAATGAAGGACGTAATTTATCTCCTTGACGTGCAATGGCGCCACCACAATGATCAAAATGCAGGTGTGTCAAGATTACATCCGTGATATCTTCTCTATTGAAACCATGTTTTGCTAATGATTTATCTATGCTATTGTCTCCATGTATATAATAGTGTCCAAAAAATTTTTCGGATTGCTTATCTCCGAGTCCAGTATCGACCAGTATCAACTTTGCACCATCTTCTATCAAGAGTAAACGATTGGTCCATGTACACATATTATTCGAATCGGCAGGATTTGTTTTATGCCATATTGATTTGGGTACTACGCCGAACATAGCTCCGCCATCTAATTTGAAGTTTTGAGTTTCAATCGTATATAACTGCATAATTTTTTCTTTTTACGTATCTTATACGAATATACTAGTTTTGATCAGTAAAATAGAGGCATCAATGACAAGATCGTATAACGATTAATTTTCAATCATTTCTTGATAAATCAATTGGATACAATCCTTTAAAAATGGATTGAAATCGGTGTACTCGGGGACACGGCAACCATTGGTGATGACTACTATTCCAAATTTTGCTCGGGGATCAAAAAACATAGCGCTATAAAGACCGTATGCAGAACCTGTATGTCCGATCAACGTTTTATGCGGAACTAATTGGTCAGTTGACCTGAGTGCTAGTCCATAGCCTTCATCAGGTGTAATGGGGGTCTGCATGATTTTTGAACTGCTTTTTTTGATGATTTGCTGACCATTAAATCCTTTACCATAATTCATGTGCATACCCATATACTTCGCTAGATCAACGGCTGAAATTTTCATTCCTCCAGTAGGCGAGAAGACGGGAGTGGAATGGCCTAATGTGTAATTTTTGATTTCTAATGATCGCGGATTATAGGCACTGGTTTGGGGACGGAATCCACTTTTATCATGGTCATATTCATAAAGTGTGACAAACTTATTTTTATCTAAGGAGTCAACACAATAACCTGCATACAATTGCAAAGGATCTAGGATATGTTCTTTGATATATAAATCAAATCTTTGTCCGGATAAACGTTCAATCACTGCTCCAATCATATTAAAATTGAGGTTGCAGTATGCATATTTTGTCCCTGGCTCATAGTTGCTATACGAGTTTATGTATTGATCTGAATGCGTAGGATTGATGACTTCTAAGTCAAAGTATCCATTTTTATCATTGATACTTGAGGTATGCGAAAGTATCATTCGTAATGTGATTTTCGTGTTTGGAAAATTAGGGTTTCTAATTTTGAATCCAATCAAATCACTGAAATCATCATCCAGGTGACATTTCTTTTGCTCGATCAATTGCATAATGGCAGTTGCCGAAAATGATTTGGAAATTGATGCTATTCTAAATATATCATCATTTTGCAAGGCTTGATTCTCTTCTATGTTTTTAAGTCCGTAGGAATTCGAAAATATTAATTTATTGTTTTTTATGACAGCAACTGATAGGCCAATAGCCTGATATTGTTGCATGATATCGGTTATTTTTTTATCAATAACAGTTGGTTGAGCTCGGCTTACTTGACTGCAACAGAAGGCTCCGAGTATAAGAATGAATAAGAATTTTTTCATGATTTATGGATTAGTATCGAAAGGTATAAATAATTAATAAATATAGTTGCATTAGTTTGCATTTTTATGTAGTCTTATTGCATACTCTAGCTGTATTTTCTTTTCTTCTTTTATGTTGGTTTGCTCACTTTTTTTTTAAAATCTTTTGTCAAACACATGAAAAGTCTATTTGAATTTTGTTTTAAAAAATAGTATCAACATGTTGTTTTTAAGGTGATTGTGTGTTTGTTTTTGGTTTCAAAATAATTTTATATTTATTTAAAATAAATCTAAATAGATTGAAAAAAAGATTGTAAGTTTGCATCCGAAATAAAATTTATCTTATTATCATACACTATGAAAAAGTCATTTCTCAGCTTAGTATTAAGCTTAGGATTAGTCGGGGGGATACAATTAGAAGGAATTGCGCAGCACAGTGGAATTCACGGAAAACTAAAAAATAAATCTGGGGCTCCAATTGAAGCTGCGACGATAATTGTTAAAGAATTAGGGAAGTCAACAGCAACTGATCGCAATGGATCATTTTCTTTTTCTTCGTTACCTGATGGATCTTATACTATCATCGTTAAAAGTTTGGGTAATGTCATTGACGAAGAGCGTATAAAAGTTGTCAATGGTAGTTCGCAACCTATCAACTTGGTAGGGGATCGCAGCGATTCTAAATTGGATATCGTGGACATTCGCGGGTATAATTCACATAATAATCAGACAGTCAGTGTTGGGAAAGCTGGAATTGCTGATAAAGATCTACCACAGAGTGTTCAGATTATAAACGAGCAGGTGATCAGAGATCAGCAAGTGAATCGGCTTAGTGATGCCTTAAAAAATGCCAATGGAATAGCCATAGGAGCAAATAGGGGGGGTGTTAATGAAAATTTCTATGCACGTGGTTATAGTCTTGGTGCAAATAATATCTTTAAAAATGGGGCACGTACCAATAATGGAGGCTCTATTGAGGCCAGTACATTGGAGTCTGTGGAGATTTTGAAGGGAAGTGCTGCATTGCTATATGGTGGTGTTACCGGTGGTGCTGTTGTCAATTTAGTGACCAAAAAGCCGAAATTTGAGTATGGTGGAGAGGCTTCGGTACGTGTCGGTAGTTATGATTTTTATAAACCGACAGTTGATGTGTATGGACCTATATCCGATAAATTAGCTTTCCGTGTGATCGGTACTTATGAAAAATCTGGCAGCTTCAGGGATCATGTCACTTCTGAAAGGTTATATGTAAATCCTTCTATTTTATATAAAATCAATGATCGTACGGATATCAACTTGATGTTTGACTATCTAAAAAGTGATTATACACCTGATTTTGGTATTGGATCAGTGGATGGAAAGCTTAACAAAGATGTAGGTCGTCATACCTTTTTAAATACGCTTTGGGCATATAATAAAACAAATACGAGTAATGGTCAGATTAATTTGAATCATCAATTTAATGATAACTGGAAGTTAAATGCAATAGCGAGTTACCAAAGCTATGGCCGTGATTATTATGGCTCAGATAGAATTCAAGCTGCTGCCAATGGTATTGCTGCTCGAAATCTGACGCGCTCAAAATCGGATGAGCTTACTTTCAATCAGCAGTTAAATTTGACTGGTACGGTAAATACAGGTGGCATTAAGCATAAAATTTTGGTAGGTGCTGATGCTGATCAGTCCAATACAAAGGCTTATGCATATCGTATTGATAATACTTTAAATATCAAGACAGTCACTTACGATCAAAAAGGATTGCCTGTCATCATGCCAGGATCGGTTTACGATAATATAAATGTTTTTGATCCGGCATCAACAGTATATACTTATATTCCTAGTCATTTTGAAAATAATCTAGCAAATCCTAAAGTTACAGTTCCTGCAGTGATGCAGACTGGGGTTAGAACAGATATGCCAGGAGCAGAATATTTAACCAGAACAACGACTAATATCTACCGTTATGGTGTGTTTTTACAAGATCTGATTGAGGTTACAGACAAATTTAAGGTACTTGCGGGTTTACGATATACATACCAAAGAACGCCTTATGCTGAAAAATATACCTATGCTACTGATGTAACTGAAGATGTTAAAAATTTGGATGCTAACCAAAAGGAATTGGGCGCAAAAGTTGATCAAGCTTGGTCTCCAAAATTTGGATTGATCTTCCAACCGATCCCAACTTCGAGTATTTATGTGACTTACGCGAATAACTTTACATCCAATGCGGGCTATGATGTGGATTATAGACCAATGGGCCCTTCGACTATAGATCAGTACGAGGCAGGTATTAAAAACGATTTTTTCAACGGACGTTTGACTGCGAATGCATCGGTATACCGGATCAACAACAATAGATTTGCACAGCAATTGTTGGTTAAACCTGATGGAACAAGTAACGGAGATACTAATATGAAAGAGTTTTCTGGTAAAACGGCTTCGGATGGTGTTGAGCTTGATGTAACGGGTTCTATATTGCCAGGATTGGACATCTTAGCTGGATATTCATATAACTATATGCGTTATACAGAGACGAGTCCTATAACAGAAATTACTACTGTTGTCAATGGTAGTCCAAAGGTTACTGAGGTTTCTGGTAATCAGGAAGATGTTCGTTTGGTCGGTACAACTGCACATACTGCTAATGGAACGATCTTCTATACTTTGCAACATGGTGGTGCTAAAGGATTAAAATTGGGCGTATCGGCATTTTATACAGGAAGAAGAAATGCAGGCTGGAATAATACGAAAATCAATGTGAGAGATGGTCTAGACCGCTTAATTACTGTCAGTCCTTTTACAACCGTAGATATCTCTGCTGGTTATACGTATAAAAAATGGAGTATTTTAGCTAAAATGTCTAATGTTAATAATGCTTTCAATTATTATATTCATGAAAATTACAGTGTGAACCCGATTCCACCAAGAAGTTTTATGACCACATTGACGTATAAATTTTAAATGTTTAGTTTGTTTATAGTTTATGTTAAAAGGGCCTCCATGGAGACCCTTTTTATATTGAATAGTATGTGATATACGTATTTTAAAGTTTACTGATTTTTTCAAGAAGATCTACAAGTCGGTTTGAATAACCGAATTCATTATCATACCATCCCACAACTTTAACCAGCCCGCCTACAATAGATGTTAATTGTGAATCAAATACACAGGAATAGGGATTGTTGATAATATCAACAGAGACTATTGGGTCTTCTGTGTAATAGAGTACATTTTTCAATTCACCTTCTGCAGCTTCTTTAAATTTTGCATTGATTTCTGTTACTGTCGGTTGATGTATCAACGTACAGGTGAAATCTGTCAAAGAGCCATTTAGGACAGGGACACGTATACCAGCACCACCTAATTTTCCTTCTAAATGAGTAAAAACGTTGGTAATTGCCTTAGCTGCACCAGTTGTGGTTGGAATAATAGAAGATGATGCTGCTCGTGCTCTACGAAGATCACGATGGGGGGCATCATGCAGATTTTGATCACCTGTCATGGAATGGACCGTCGTGATATACCCGTCCTTGATACCCCAGTTTTCATCTAATATTTTGACCAGCGGAGCAACATTGTTTGTCGTGCAGGATGCATTGGAGAGTATAGGTACGTTTAAATCAAATTCTTTATCATTAATACCTAATACAATTGTCGGTACATCTTTATCAGAGGATGGTGCTGAAATGATTACTTTCTTGGCACCGGCTAGTACATGTAAATTTGCTTTTTCTTTACTTGTAAAATGACCTGTTGACTCCAATACGACTTCAATATCTAAAATCTTCCAAGGAAGATTTTGCGGATTTTTTTCATTGGTTACCAAAATCCGTTGATCATTGATAATAAGGTGATGCTCATCAAAATCGACTGTACCTAAGAATGGCCCGTGAACTGAATCATACTTGAAAAGATGAGCTAATGTTTTTGTATCTGTAAGATCATTGATCGCAACAACTTTTAAATCATCTAATCCGCGAAGTAAAATGTTACGTAAAGTATTCCTTCCAATACGTCCAAACCCATTTATAGCAATATGCATAATTGACTACTATTTATGAAATTCGGCAATTGCCTCATTTACATTTTTGTCACCTTCCCACTGCGCCTTTAACTGACCATCAGCACCATAAACATAATTAGCTGGAAACTGCTCTGGAACATGTATTTTTTGAATAAACTCTTGGTTCTTGTCTACTAAAATTTCAACATTTTCCATCTTGGATAGTTTTGGAGCGAAGTTGTCGAAAAATCCCAATACTAATGCCGGATCATTCATGGAAACGTAATAGATATTGATATCTTTGAGTCTCTCTCTATTTTTTTCCAATTCTGTAGCTTCCTGTTGGCAATGGCTACATCCTGGATCAAATAAGATAAATACGGTGTTTTTATCTTTTGATACATCTGATTTTGTAACTTTAATTCCGGATTTTAACTGATAGAAAGTGAAATCTGGAAGCATTTTAGCGGCTTCTTTTGCCATGGCAGCAGGAGCTGCTTCATGAGCACTGTGATCGTGTGCACTATGGTCGTGACCATCATGTTCGTCATGAGCTTCAGTTTTTGTTGCTTCTTGGGTTTTGTTATTTGAATTGCAGGAGAAAAGCATAGATGCTGTTAAAATTCCTGATATGCCTAATATTAATTTTTTATTCATGGTAATGGTATCAATTATCTATCAAAACTATAAAAAATATTGAATTTAAATTTTAAAAATGCTCATAATGACATTGTACTGTATATCTAGATCCGTTTAGGTGATGATATTACGATCGTTGTCCAAGTTTTTTAAGGATGTTGATTCGATAATTGCTGGTTGTCCTTTGCCATATTCGTTGTTATATACTTTTAGTAATACACGTACAGAAGAAATGATCAACGGCCCAAATATAAGTCCGAGCATCCCGAATAGGTTTAACCCCAATAAAACACCAAATACGGTAATTAATGGTGGTACATCGCCTAATTTTCTTAGAATGGTGAAACGAAGCACATTATCAATACCGCCAATTAATATAAATCCATATAGAGCAAGTCCAATCGCATTGCCGGTAGATCCTATTGCGAGTAGGTAGATCGCTGTAGGGACATATACAGTCATGGTACCCAATACGGGTATAATGGTCGAAATAGCTGTGACGATGCCTAGCAAAATGGGGCTTTCGACTCCAAAAATCCAATAACCGATACCGGCTACGATCCCCTGACAGATGCCTAGAATCGGAATTCCGATTGCATTTGAACGGACCATCATACTTATTTCATTCCAAAGTTCAGTTTTACTTTGTTGTGAAAAAGGGATCGCATGCCCAATTGTTGATTCCATCTCCTTACTATAGTACTGCATGAAATAAAGTACAAATAAAGCAACAATGATATTAACGACGGTTTCTGCAACCGAATTCAGCACATTTGGGATGTATTTTGCCAATCTTTGGAGCGAATTGAGAATAGCTTCATCTGATAAATCTATATTTTTTAATACCGGTTTATTGTGCATGTAGTCCTTTACAGAATCAAATTTCGAAAGAATGTCTTTTTGATTGACAATAAGTTGTTCAAGCTGCGGTATTAAGTAATTGATCAATCCCCACAGCGGGAAAACGATAAAGATGACAGAGAGACTGATTAGAAAAATACTTGCTGCTGATTTGTTCCATCTTTTTTTCTCTGTCAGTGTATGGTATATATTTCTAAATAAGATGTAAAGTGTTACTGCACCTAAAAAGCCCGGTAAATAATAGGATAAATTTGTGAAAATTAATATACATATCAATAAAATGATCGTTATCAACATGATTTGGTTAATCGAATTGTTGTTTATTTGTTTATACTTCATGGTCGGCTCCTCAGAATAAGTAAATATTAAGTACTTTATTTGCTAAACTAAGATAAATTTGTTTTACCTAATTGCATATAATATAAAACAAATTTATCGATATCTCTGCTACGGTAAACATTATTTTATATGGGAAATATATTAAATATTATTGAGCAATTTTTTGAAAGAAATAAAAAAAGCTAGCTTTAAAGTATAGCTAGCTTAATTGAATCAAATTTCGTAGAGTTCCAGAGGCAATCCATCTGGATCTTCAAAAAATGTAAATTTTTTATGTGTCCACTCGTCTATACGAATAGGTTCTACAGCAATTTGCAACTTTTTTAAGAACTGAACTTCTTTTTCAATATCCGATACGGCAAAGGCGAGGTGCCTCAAACCTACAGCTTCGGGTTTAGAAATTCGTTGAGGTGGGTGTGTAAATGAAAACAATTCGATAATATAGCTGTCATTCAAAGCCAAGTCTAATTTGTATGAATTTCGACTCTCGCGATATACTTCCTGAATAATAGTCAATCCCAATATATCTGTATAGAACTTTTTAGATCGCTCATAATCACTACAAATGATAGCGATGTGATGTACTTGCTGTAAATTTAGTGGCATATTGTTTTATTTAGCACGTTCATATTGTGATGGCCAATCTATTTTATCTCCTAAGACTTCTGCAAAATGAAATGGAAGATGTGGGTTTTTTAAAAAAGCGCGCGCTATCATTATGATATCTGCTTTATTATCTTGTAGGATCTGTTCAGCATGAACGGCTTCTTTTATAAGTCCGACAGTGGCTGTTGTGATGCCTGTTTCTTTCTTTATTGCTTCGGCAAACGGAAGTTGATAATCGGGCTGAGCATTTATTTTTTGATATACAACCGCCCCTCCTGTAGAAACGTCTATCACTTCCACGCCGCATTTTTTTAATTCATGTGCAAGCGCGATAGATTGTTCCAAGTCCCAACCATCGGCAGCCCAATCTGTGGCGGAGATTCTGACCCATAGCGATTGTGAGGTAAGCTCCTGTTGGATTGCATCAATGATCTCCAATAAAAATAATATTCTATTTTGAAATGAACCTCCATATTGATCTGTTCTGATATTGGACAGTGGGGATAGGAATTGATGTATAAGATAACCATGTGCTGCATGAATCTCGATAATATCGTAACCGGCTTGAACAGCTCTTCGAGCAGCGATTTTAAAGTCAGCGATTGTCTCTTTAATTTCGTCAATAGATAGTGGTAGGGGAGCAACTTCTTTTTCTGGTCTAAATGCTAAAGCTGAGGGTGCGACTGTTTGCCATCCATTTTCTGCCTCAGGTGAAATTTGATAATGATTTTCCCAAGGTTTTCCCGTACTAGCTTTACGGCCCGCATGTGCTAATTGAATGCCTGGAATGGCATTATGCTCTTTGATAAAGGTCGTGATTTCTTTAAATTTTTCGATGTGTTCATCTTTCCAAATACCCAAATCTCCAGCGCTGATTCTACCTTCTGGAGTTACCGCTGTGGCTTCTTGGATAATTGCGGCGGCGCCACCTGTCGCAAACTGGCCCAAGTGTACGAGATGCCAATTGTTGGCAAAACCATCAATAGCAGAATATTGACACATTGGAGAAACCACTAGCCTGTTTTTAAGTGTGATATGCTTGAGGTCTAATTTTGAAAATAAAATACTCATATACGAAAGAAATTAAAAATGAAATAAAAAAAGGAGCATGCGCTCCTTTAATTTTTATGATGGATTTGTGGACCATAAAGATGCAGATTTTAACATCGCTCTTCTTGGTAATTTCAAATTTGCAATAATCAATTCTGCAAAATCTTCAGGTTGTAATACCGATTCAGGATTTCCGTCTGTCAAACCTAATTCTTTGGACATATCCGATGCAATGGTACTAGGCATCAAGGTGCATACTCGAATATTGTGTTTACGAACTTCGCGCATAAGCGAATCTGCCATGCCAATAACAGCAAATTTAGATGCACTATAGGCAGATGTCGTTGGCGCTCCATTCAATCCTGCTGTGGATGAAACAAAGATAATATCTCCTTCATTTTTTTGGATTAATTGTGGAAGTATTGCCTTTGTGACGTAGTAACTACCCAATACATTGGTATTGATTATATCTGTCCATGTATCCGGGCTCATCTCCATCAAAGAACCAAAAGAAGCTATACCAGCATTGTTAATCACAATATCAAACTGTCCAAATGATTGGTTTAATTGTTCAATCGCTTGCTGTACAGCGGTTAAGTTTGAAATATCAAAAACAGCATATGTAGCCGTTACACCCAGACCTTTTAATTCGTTAACCGTCAATTTTAATTGCTCTTCATTGCGCCCTGTGATGGCAACATGTACCCCTTCTTTTGCCAATGCAAGGGCCGTTGCTTTGCCTAATCCACGAGCACCACCTGTAACCAGTGCTTTTTTTCCAGCTATATTTTCCATGTTTTAAAGGTAGCTATTCGAGTTAAGCTTAATGTCAATAGAATTTAAAATTTTATAAATTGTCCTCCAATATATGCGCAATAATGGGATAGGTGTTTTGTTTCACTTTCTTTAGGTTTCTTGCATCTAGCCATTCAGCCTGTGTGATATCTTCTTCCAGTTGTGGTACTAGCTTAGGGACTTTATTGACCCCCATTTCATACCAGTTTGTTTGTTTCAAAACAAATTCGCCATTTCTCAGATAATACGTATGATAGGAGGTCTGTATTTTTTTTCCGAGATAATCTATTTTTAAACCACACTCTTCTTCTACTTCTCTTACTGCAGCTTCTCTCATTTTTTCATGGCTTTCAACTTTACCTTTTGGAAGGTCCCATTTACCAAGTCTAAAAATGAATAAATAGTCTCCTTCGCCGTTTTTAACTAAACCGCCAGCCGCTTTTATAATTTTATGTTTTTCTTTTATTTTTTGAAAAACCGATTCACAATCCTTGTGTATATATAAAAATGATCTAGGAATGTCATTTTGTTCAGATAATTTAAAAAGTTTTTCAAGTTCAATATCTTGAACATCAATTGTTTGAGGGTTTTTAATGCCCGTAGGAACGAAATCTGCCAAAATTAGCACAGATTGGTTCATATAAATTTTATAAATTTGCGACATGAATAATTTAAATGAGGTTGAACAAAAAGTTGCTGAATCCTTATTGCAAATTAAAGCAATAAAATTGCAACCTAAAAACCCTTTTACTTGGGCATCGGGTTGGAAGTCTCCAATTTATTGTGATAATCGTATTACTTTATCGTATCCAGCAATCCGTACGTATATTCGTCAGAAGCTTTCAAAGTTGATTCAAGAAGAATTTGGATCTGTGGATATGATTTCTGGTGTCGCTACTGCAGGTATCCCACAGGGTGTTTTAGTTGCTCAAGATTTGGGTTTACCATTTTCTTATGTGAGAAGTAGTGCTAAAGATCACGGTCGTCAAAATATGATTGAAGGTGAGGTTGTTAGCGGTCAGCGTGTTGTTGTTGTTGAAGATTTAGTTTCTACAGGTAAAAGTAGTTTGGTAGCCGTAAAAGCGCTGCGTGAAGCAGGATGTAATGTAGTAGGTCTAGTCTCTATATTTACGTACGGTCTTGACGAGGCTACGAAGAATTTTGCTGATGCAAAATGTACCTTCCACAGTCTTTGTGATTACAATTCCCTTATTCAAGTGGCGGCAGAAAATGGTTTTATTTTTGAAGAAGATGTCGAGCTATTGAAAGATTGGAGAAAAAATCCATCGACTTGGTCACCGACAGTTTAATAAATAAAGAAAATTTTTATGACAACGATTCAGAATAATGTAACGATTGATAAGTCAGTTCAAGAGGTTTTTACTTTTTTAACAGATTTAAATAATCATGAGCAATTGATGCCTGAAAACATTTATAATTGGTCTTCCACTACTGATGAGGCACGCTTTACAATCCAAAATATGGCTAAATTGGTCTTGAAAGTTGAGGAACGTATCGTAGACCAAGAAATAAAGTTAGTGCCAGCAGAAAAAGCTCCTTTTGATGTTACATTAAAGTGGACTTTGTCAGCAATAGCAGCTGATGCAACAATAGCAACATTTACGATTGATGCTGATCTGAATATGATGATGAAAATGATCGCATCTGGTCCATTGCAAAAATTAGCTGATTTTCAAGTGAATAAATTGAAAGAGATTTTAGGATAATCTATCCCTATGTTATCCTGTAAATTTTCAGTCTATAAAGAAATGTCTTCCAATTTGGAAGACATTTTGAGTTTATAGTAATATGTTTATGCAAGTCTTTCGTGTACTATTTTCCAATTCACAACATTCCACCAGTTTTTGATATAGTCGGCTCTTTTATTTTGATAGTGTAGGTAATAGGCATGTTCCCATACATCAAGAGCCAAAACAGGAATTCCTCTTTGATCTACTACATCCATCAATGGATTGTCTTGATTGGCTGTAGATGTAATTTTTAATTTACCAGATTCGTCTAAGATCAACCATGCCCATCCAGAACCAAATCTCGAAGTTGCAGCCGTTGCAAACTGTTCTTTGAATTTTTCCATGCTTCCGAAAGATGAAGTAATCAGTTGCATTGTTTTCTCAGAAGGTCCCGTCTGCTTTGCGGATAAATTTTCCCAAAAGAAATTGTGATTCCATGCTCCCCCAGCATTATTTCGAGCCTTAGCAGAATATTTAGAAATATTTGCTAGTAATTGTTCTTCTGATGATTCCGAAATGTTTTCTGCAACGATCGCTTCATTGATCGCTTTGATATATGCAGCATGATGCTTTGTGTAATGGATTTCCATTGTTATCGCATCAATATTTGGCTCCAGATCGGAATACGCGTACGGTAATTTGATTTGACTAAAAGAAAGAGGAGCGGCTTGATTACGTGCAGGTTCGGCTTGTGCTAAATTAGTTAAAACACTGCCCGATACAGCGACAGCCAATGTTGCCTTAGCGGTGTTGTGAAGGAAATTTCTACGTGTTTGCATTCTTTTATTATTAAGTTAATAGTAGTAATATAACGTGTTTTTTTAGTTTTATTATTCTTTATTGCGGGAAATTTTGGAAGAGAACGAGAATGTTACCTAATCATGACTTTTTGCATATTTTATAAAATATAAATATTGTGTTTATCGTCTATTAATGTTAATAAAATTACATTGTAATATAATAGCTCAAGTTGTATTAACTTTTATTATTAACTAATTGTGATAAAGTGTTGATGTTATCGATACCATCATTATGAAGGTGGTAATTTTTATGTTGGGCTTTTTGTATATAGTTTCCAATAGTTTAATAAAGCCTAGTGAAATGCTTTTGTTTTAGACTCAGCTTGACTATTTAAATTAAGTTGTATTTTCTACGTATCCTTATTATAAAAGGTAATTATTGCTTAGCTTTTAATTTTTCGCATATTAAAAATATAGCAAATCCAATTATGGAGGGGACTACCCACCATAACTCATATCCGGCTAATGGAACTGATTGTAGCACTTTTTCTGCACCTCGTATATGGATGTCAAATCCTGCTAGCAGATAGATCGTAGAAAATAGGGTAGTTCCTGCTAAAGCTCCTATATAGGGTAATCTAGCCTTTATAAAACGTCCAAAAATCAACACATAAAGTACAAGGGTAATGACAATCGGGTAGATGAATGCTAAAAAAGGATAGGCAATCTGAATAATATATTCTACTCCTGTAATGGCAAGTACTGCTGAAAAAAGACAACAAATAATAACAATCCACTCGTAGGTAATTCGATTATTAAACAACTGACTGAAAAATGTACCGACAGCACAGGTCAATGCAATAGCAGTTGTTAAACAAGCTAATGCTATACTGATCGAAATGGCTAATACGCCATAAGTCCCAAATATTTTATTTGAAATAAACAGGAGTAATTCGGCACGTTTCACATCAGTAGATACGGGATATCCAGATTTAGCTCCTAAAAATATTAAACCACCATATATCAATAGTAGACAAAAGGTGGCAAGACATCCTGCACTCGTGACGATTCTACTTTTATCTTTACGTTTTTCATATCCTTTGGCTTTAGCGGCTGCGATAATGATACTACTAAAAATGACAGAAGCCAACACATCCAATGTTTGGTATCCTTCTATGAAACCAAGCTTAAAGGCCTGCATGGATTCCATCTGTTGTGCGATATTCGGTGATAACGGAAACAAAATTCCCATGATGATCATACCGATCAATAAAATCAAAAGTAACGGTGTCAGAAAATTTCCAATGACATTCACGACTTTGGAAGGGCGGATAGAAAGGATAAAAGTAACCGCAAAAAATAGTATTGAACCCCAGATGGGAGATAGGTTTGGAAATGCAGGCAATAAACCTACTTCAAAAGTAGTTGCGGCTGTTCTCGGAATGGCAATTAATGGTCCTATACCCAACATGATGATAATACCCAGTATAGTGGCTATATGAGGATGAGTTCGATTACCTAAATCTTTGAATGATTCACCTGAATTGATAATCGATAAAACGCCTAATAGAGGAAGTAAAATACCTGTGAGCCCAAAACCTACTATTGCCCAATCCCATTGATCCGCCGCATGGAGCCCTATAAAAGGAGGAAGGAGTAGATTTCCTGCTCCAAAAAACATGGCAAATAAGGCGAATCCTAGTGTGGTAATATCTTTGATTTGTTTCATCAATAGTTAATTATGTCCTTTCAAATAGGTCTGAGCTTCTTATCAACACAAGAGTGTTCATAGTCTGCACGTTGTAGATCTTTGAAATGTAAATAGTATTATCGAACGGCAAATATAGTAGGACTTCCCAATTAAACAAGAAATAAGTAGCGCTGTTTTTAAATAGCTTATTTATATTGTTGACTAAGTTGGGGAAATCAAATGCTGTGTAAGCAATATGCTTGCAGTAGTTTGAACGTCTGTGTTGCTGCGCAAAATGATCAGATCTAAGATTTTTTTTATCTTTCCTAAGTTATGCTGAAATCAATTGATCTCAAAAAAAGCTCGACTGTCACGGAGATATCATACATCTTATTAAAAATAAGAAAGCATCTTGATTTATGTCAAGATGCTTCATGCTATTATAAAATTGACTTTTAGGTCTATTTAATAAACTGCTTTATTTTCAATTTAAAGGTCACATCTCTACCTGCAGTAACAAGTTCATTTGCTTTGAAGATGATGACTTCATTTGGATTTTCAGATAATGATGTTCCTTTATACAATAATACATACCGATCAGCAGTAGGATATACAGCATGTGTTGGAGCACCTGCGTACACCATCCATGTTGGACCTGTTACTGGTACGTTCATGCTTGTGGCATCTAATCCTAATGATGTTGCTTCTTTGAAATCAAGTTCTTTTAAGTTCGCGATTTTGATATCTTCAATAGCTTTTCCTTTTAAATCAAAATATCCAAATTTATAAGCTGTTGTACTTGGCTTAAGCGTAGTACCGGAAGTCCCTGAGAAATTTACTAGACTTGTTTCGACAGTTTCAGTACTTTTATCATTTAATAAATCGTAAAATACTGTTTTCCCCGAAGCAACAGCAACAGTACCCGTTTTTACTTCTTTTTCTTTAAGGATATTGATATCATGCGATTCCGATTTTAATTGGTATCGTGCATTTCCATCTTTGGCTGTTACTTTATCTGCTTGCATAATGATGACTTCAGTTTGTGCACCACTTGTGATGTCTGCTTTTTTGTAGAATACAATATAACGATCTGCAGTCGGGTATACAGCATGATTATTTTTATAGTCATAAATAATCCAAGTTGGACCGTTTGCCGGTTCTCCTGCAGTTGATGCATCTATGGTTAAGAAATTTGTTTCTTTAACATCCAATTGGTTAAAGTCTGCTGTATTGGTCAATTTAATATCTGTGATACTCGTATTTTTCAAGTCAAAATATCCCATTTGATAGCCTTGGTTTCCCAAATCTAAACGAGACCCATACATACCTGAAAGTTTAAACGTATAAGAGCTTTCTGTCGCATCTTCTTGTTTCTTTAAGTCGTAAAATATGGTTTTACCACTTGGTACTGCAACATTAAGTCCTTCCGTTTTGAAAACTTCTTCTTCTATTGGATCTTCAACTTTATCTTTTTTACAAGCTGTAAATTGAAAAGAGGTCAGTGCAATAGCACTAACACACAGGATACTTTTTAATTTGTGTGATGATTTCATGATTAGACGGATTTAAAATTACGAGACAACTGCTTTTGAATTAAAGGTATTGGTAAAGGCTTCAAATGTCGCTAATGCAGCGTCAATAGCTTCTTGCTCGTCATTTTCGGCAACTTCTGCATTGATAATTGCAGTAAACTCCGCCCATTTTTCCATTGATTGGTCACCATAACCATTAAAAAAGTTGAATCCTGAGGCTATACCTCTATGTTGAAGCATTTTGACAATATGTGGTCCCCCCATGATAGATCCCTCTAATACATATAGGGCACCGATCGCTTGGTTTTTTGTGCTGATCGTTGGTAACACAACTTCAGGTAAGTTTTCTAAACTACCACCAAGTTCAATGATATCTTTGGCAACATGTGATGCATTTCTGCGTGTGGCATAGTAAGACGCTAAGCTTGTTGGTAATGCCGCTTCAATGTTTCCTTCTGCAGCATTGAAATAAGCATAGAAATATTTCAATACCTCTGCATAATCTAAGTTATTTTCAATAGCCTTCAATTTAAAAATAACATTTTTTTCTAACTCTTGATGGCCATTTTTTGTGGCTTCTTTGATTTTTAAGTTTAACATGATATTTGCTTATTAATTTTATAAATTACTCGTTTTTAAATTTTTTGTTCCGTCTTCTTGTATAAAATATCGGAAAGTAAAGTAGGGGGCAGGCCAGTATAGGTCAGTAATAGGCGTAAAATTGTGAATACCTTGATATACACTGATCATTTGTAGTTTGACATATTTTCCATTACTTAAACGGATGACATAGGTGCGGTCAGGCATGGCTTGTACCAAGTGACGCTGTATATTATAATCATACCAGCCTGATGACTCGGCATCCATAATAATACCGAATGCGTTTATCTTTGAGTTTTCAAATTCAATATCCTCAGGAGCTGAATCGACCTGGTCATATGGCTTTTTAATCAGTACAATGCGGTGTCTTGAAGGATTTCCGTAAGCGGGATTATTTTCCATCGTTCCATCATTAATAAAAAGTGTTCCATTGTATTGCCCTGTAAAGGCAAGATCCCAATCTGTTTTTGCAAAGTTCGTGACCGAATCGGTATGATTTTTTAACCAGGTCTGGTTTTGATCTGAAAACCGAAATAGGAAGGTATAAAAGTCTCTTGTTTCTTTGGGGTTTCCGCCACCAACACCAGCTCCAACATAAGCATTTACATCACCTGCAAGATCTTTTATGATCGCACTTTTTCCGTCGGCTAAGATATCTGGCTCTATGTTGGGTTTAAAACATGAAGTAAACACTGTTGCGATGCAGCTATAAAAGAGTATTTTTATGGATAATTTCATCTTTTTACTTTATTAATCTGTAGGATAGGCCAAAGGATACACTTCGACCAATTTGGCCTGGAATTAAATAATTAATATAGTTTCCGAGGTTTTCTCCAGTAACCCGGACAGTTAGCGGAAGTTTGTCAAACTTTTTTTCAATAGTTGCATTATAGAGAATATGCTGATTGACAAATGTGTCAAAACGATCAATAAAATGATTGCCATTTGCATCTGAAAATGTATACTTCCCTCTGTAGTTAGCGCGTGCATTTATTGTCAGATTCCAAGGAGCTTGATAAATTGCACCTACGTTGAATTGATGTCTTGATCTGTTTTCTAAGCCCCAGTAGTCTTTTGATGTTGGTTTAAACGTCTCACCGGTCTTTGGATCTCTTAAGGTATTAAATGGCCAATTCCCTTGCTCTATACTGTCAATAACACTCATATCTTTGGCAATCAGATATTGATAACCTGCATTGATTGTGATTTTTTCTAATACCCGAGTAGAAAGAGATATGTCAAATCCTTTATTGACTGACTTTGGTAAATTTTGATACGAATAAATCGCCATGTTTTGCATACCTGTGGCAACCTGTATACTATTGATTTGATTTTTAAGCTGATGACGAAATACATTGACTTCTACTGTTGTATTCGTTAACGGCTTCCAGGTCAAACCTGCATTGATTGAGGTGTTGTGCTCGGCTTTTAAATTACCATCAAGTTGATTGATGATGTAATTGCGACGTTCAGAAATTTGTCCTGCGGCATCCATTTCATCCAGAGTACTGTTTAAAACTTCATTGCCGATAACGTAGTAATTGGCAGCAGGGTTGTAAAACACCTGATAACGGGTCTTGAAGTCAGGAGCTTTAAATCCAGTTCCTATACCTGTTTTCAAAGCAAGCTGAGGTAGTAATTGATAGGTCACACCTAAACTTGGGTTTAATCGCCCTCCGTAATTGTCTGTCTGATCATAACGCAATCCTGCAACAACAGTGGTTTTTTCTCCGATTGATTTATTCGCTTGGGAATATAAAAAGAAGTTCTTCTGATTTTTGTTGTCAAAATTTTCAGCAAGATCCATAGTTTCTATAGCTCCACCTAATCCCATAGTCACATTTAAGCCTTCTGACTGATAAGCAAATTGTTGTTCCAGACGATGCACCATCTGTGTGAAATTGTCTGAAGC
This sequence comes from Sphingobacterium sp. UBA6320, assembly GCF_002440335.1. Classification (NCBI taxonomy): domain Bacteria; kingdom Pseudomonadati; phylum Bacteroidota; class Sphingobacteriia; order Sphingobacteriales; family Sphingobacteriaceae; genus Sphingobacterium; species Sphingobacterium sp. UBA6320. Next base: position 28,428 of record NZ_DJTA01000010.1, read on the forward strand.
TAAATTGGCATTGTTTTGCTGTGCTGTTACTTTATTATCGGATTGATAATGCGATACGTAATACGTAGAAAGTGATTTCCAGCGCTCATTCCAACGGCTATCGTAGAACAATGAAGCATTGATGTCAGTTTCTTTTTGCTGATCTAGCGTGCTAAAATCTTGTCCGTAACCACGGTGCATATCCGATTGGCGATAGTTATAACGCCCTGAAGCGCCAATGAAATGCTGATTATCTTTCAATTGATGTCTTACTTTTCCCTGGATGGAAAAAGTTTGGTAGGGTGGGACTGTGGTTCCGCTTGACTGAAATTTTTTGTTTGTATTAAAACCATCCGTACGGTAGTAATTCGTAGAGAGTAAAGCTGTTCCTCTATTTTTATTAAAGGAAGTCTCACCTTCTAAGGTTGCATCCAATACGTTGAAGCTTCCATAGTTAATATTTGCATGCATTTGAGGAGTTACTTTCCCTAAACGGGTAATGATATTGATCGCTCCTCCCAGTGCATCACTCCCATAAAGACAAGAAGAAGCTCCTTTGATAATCTCTATACGTTCTATATTTGTTACCGAAATACGTGATAAGTCAAAATTACCGGAACTTCTGCCGAGCATAGGCTGTCCGTCAATAAGGATCATGACGTATTCACTAGAGAATCCCTGCAGCTGCACACCTACAGAACGGTTACCGCCAGCGGTATTGTTAACAATGGCAATACCTGTCTGTTCTTTTAAGACTTCGTCCAAACGTCTACTCCCCATAAGTTCAATTGCCTTCCTGTCGATAATAGTAACCGGCATGGCAGAGTTCTTAGGATCAATTAATGTTGGACGGTTTTGAATCTCTTGCCTAACCAATGCTTCATCTAAAACTTGATTCGATTTATGAAGCTGGAAGCGATGTAGCTGCTTATCTTTTGCGATCAACTCAATAGAGCCAGTTAAGGTTTCATATCCAATTGCACTTAAAGTATAAGTATATGTTCCGGCATATAATTTTTTGACAATGAAATTTCCACGATTATCTGTTTTTGTCGTAGATCGGTCTGGTTCGATTAAAATACTAACATCTGCCAACGGTCTTTGTAATTCATCCACAATAAGCCCCTGAAATTGCGCATTCTGTTGTGCAAGCACTGAATTGCTTTTCCCGATCAGAAAAAGATAACTAAATAGCAGGCATAGATAGTGTGTTGTCTTCAAAGTTATTTGTAATAATTCTAAATAATAATGCAAGTATCTCCATAAAATGGCAAAGTTTATTTATGCATTGTGTATTTTGATTTGTGCGAAGCGTATTAATTTTTGTGCAATATGATATTATTTAAATGACATAATGCTCCCCACTGTTTAGGTAATCTATTTATTACCAGTGTATTTAGGTGATTTATATCTACTCTTGTGTATTAGTGTAAGCGTATTGCAAACAGAACCCTTTATTTGTAATTAGTTTAAATAAGCCCATTTTTGTTCTTCATAAATGAACAAATTATATGAAGAAAATATTAAATAATTTTGCGCTTATCATCATTTTATGGTCTGGCTATACAGTAGCTATAGCACAGGGCAACACGCCAAAAAGAATTGTTTCCTTAAGTGGAAGTTTGACGGAAATTGTTGATGCATTAGGGCTAGGTGCTAATCTAGTGGCTGTTGATGTGACAAGCGATTATCCAAGTTATGTGAAAGAGATTCCCAAAGTGAGCAAAAACAGATCAATTACGGCTGAAGGAATTGCTTCATTTCGTCCAGATATTGTACTAGGTTTTGAAGGAGAGGTCAGTGCGGCTGTATTGGCGCAATTTAAGACCTTGAATATTTCATGTGTTTTGTTTAAACAAGAATTTTCTGAGGCAGGATTAACAGGATTGGTTCGCAAAGTAGGACAAGCTCTAAATGTTACTACAAAAGGAAATCAGGTCGCAGATCAATTATCGAAAGATCTAAAGTCGGCAATTGCGAAGGGAAAATCGAATAAAGCAACTAAAATGATGTTTGTATATGCACGTGGGGCAGGAGCAATGAGCGTATCTGGTTCAGGAACCGCTGTTGATGCGGTAATCAAGTTAGCCGGTGCTCAAAATGTGATGAAAGGTTTTACGGGATACAAAACATATAATACAGAAGCTTTAGTTCAGGCCAATCCGGAAGTTATTTTGTTATTTGATTTTGGGATGTCCAGTTTAGGAGGAAAAGAAGCTATTTTGAAGTTGCCAGGTGTTAACTTAACTACAGCAGGTAAAAATAAAAGAGTAATTGCTATGGATGCATCCTTGTTAAATGGTTTCAGTATGCGTTTACCACAGGCGATACAGCAGTTGCACGAAAAATTATTTGGAAAATAGTTGCTGTAATGAAAAATACCTTAATTTACACGCTACTCAGCATATTACTTATTATCGTAGTCATATTTTCATTAGGGATGGGATCGATTTCGGTTTCCTTTTGGGATGTTTGCTCTATACTGTTACATAAGATAGGTCTTAAAGCTTCATCAGGTATAGATGAGCTGACTGTGAATGTCTTGGAGCAAATACGATTGCCTAGAATTCTAATGGGAATAGCAGTTGGTGCAGCTTTAGGAATCAGTGGAGCAGCTATCCAAGGTATATTTCGAAATCCATTAGCGGAACCTGGTTTAATGGGAATTTCTTCAGGAGCTTCTTTCTTTGCCGCACTCGTTATCTCTTTCGAAGGCTTATTACTTCCTTTAATTTCTGCAAGCCTGGGTTATTACGTTCTGGCATTTTCCGCATTTTTAGGTGCGACATTGACAGTGCTTATTGTTTATCGGATTTCCATGAATAATGGGAAATCACATATTGCGACGATGCTCTTGGCCGGTGTTGCTATGAATGCATTTGCGGGAGCCTTAACAGGATTATTGAGTTATTTGGCAACTGAACAACAATTACGGTCCATCACGTTTTGGTCATTGGGTAGTTTGGCGGGAGCATCATGGGAAAATATTAAGGTACTATATCCTTGTGTTTTGGTTTCTTTGGTTATTCTACCTCTTTTTGCCAAACAATTGAACGTTTTTGCTTTAGGAGAGTCTCAAGCCGAAATGATGGGGGTCAATACAAGCCGTTTGAAGATTGTTGTTATTTTATTTTCAACTTTAGCAGTGGGTGCCGCAGTGGCATTTTCTGGTGTGATCAGTTTTGTTGGTTTGTTGGTGCCACATGCTATCCGATTGATCGGTGGTGTTGATAATCGCTATGTGTTGATTGCTTCAAGTATAGCTGGTGCTTTGGTTTTGACACTTGCTGATCTATTGTCGCGAATGATCATACAACCATTGGAACTTCCGATCGGGGTTATTACTGCTCTATTAGGTACTCCAGTTTTCTTATTTATCCTGATTAGAGACAAGAATAAAATCTAGTTTATGCTACAAGTACAATCACTATCATACGAAATTAAAGGACGTCCTATTTTAAGGGATATTGATATCTCTATTCAAAAAGGCGAATTTTACACAATTGTAGGGGCAAATGGAGCCGGAAAAACATCGTTGTTGCGTATGTTGGCGTCCGATCTAAAGCCTGCTAAAGGATCGATATGGTTTAAAGGAAAATCGCTCCGTTCTTATTCATTGAAGGAACTGGCTTGTGCAAGAGCTTTTCTGCATCAATCCAATAGTATGTCCATGGCCTTTACGGTTGAAGAAGTCGTGCGCATGGGGCGCTATCATTTGAAATCTTCTCAGGAGCAACATGAACTGGCTATAGCTGAATGCATGCGCATCTGTGAAGTCGAACATCTGGGAGATAGAAAAATACAGCAATTGTCGGGAGGAGAGCAGCAACGTGTGCATTTTGCACGGGTATTGGCGCAAGTCTGGGATCAGAAGGAGGTCTTGCTATTATTAGATGAACCCGTGGCAAGTATGGATATTCAATTTCAACATCAAACATTAGCCATTGCGAAAGCTTTGACCGCTGTCGGATTTAGTGTTGTTGCCATTCTACATGAATTAAATCTTGTAGCACAGTATGCAGATCGTGTATTGATGCTTAAATCGGGACGGAAATGGTGGGAGGGAACTCCGATGGAAGTGCTCAAGCCTGAAAATATATATGCTATATTTGGTGTACAAACAAAGGTGAGTACGGATATGGCTACGCTGACACCGTCAGTACATACCTGTACAGTACACTATTCGGCAGCAAAATTTAATTCAAATTATAAATATGAATTGGCTATGGAATTAAAAGAAAAATACGAAAATTATAAGAGGGAGCATCCTAAGGCAAGGATTTACGACTGTGCAAAAGCATTGAATGTAAGTGAAGCACAGCTTCTATTGACACAGTTATCCGATGATGTGGTGTTACTTAAAGATGATATTTGGGCTATTCTGCAAGAATTGCCCCGTCTTGGTCACGTAATGGCTCTGACACGTAACGACGCATGTGTTCATGAAAGAAAAGGTACATATCCCACGCCTTCCAATGAGGGACATGTCGTCCTATTTCATAATGAGGATATTGACCTACGTGTTTTTATCCAGAATTGGGCCTATGCATTTGCTGTAAAGGTCAATGATCTTTGGAGTATCCAGTTCTTTGATACAGCTGGGTTGGCTGTCCATAAAGTTTATTTGACCAAGGACTCTAATCCGCTTCCGGTGTATGAAGAACTCGTAAATGCGCATCGTGCCACAGAACAAACCTATTTTACAATCAATATTCCTGCAATATTGAGCGACATCTCCATCCCAGATTCGGAGATGGATATCGATAGTTTTCAATCAGATTGGTTAAATATGAAGGATAGTCATGAATTTTTTGGTATCCTACGAAAATACAGTTTACAGCGGACACAAGCGTTACGTTTAGCTCCAGCAGGCTTTGCAGAGCAACTGCCATTGGACCGATTCACGGAGATCTTAAATCAGGCTTCTGAACAGCAAGTTGCGGTAATGGTTTTTGTGAGTAACAAAGGCTGCATTCAAATACATTCGGGGTTAATATCGAAACTTGTAACGATGGATAACTGGTTTAATGTATTGGATCCGCAATTTAATCTGCATCTTAACATGGATGCTATCGATCAAATCTGGCTGGTAAGAAAACCTTCTACGGATGGTATTGTTCATGCACTTGAAGTCTACGACAAGCAGGGAAATCTTATTGTTCAATTTTTTGGAAAGCGAAAACCGGGTGTTCCTGAACTGGAATCTTGGCGTGCGTTGTTGCAGGGTGAAAAGGTTTAAAAGTAAATTAACGGCTTATTTCTGAAGGGAGTAAGCCGTAATATTTTTTAAATGCATGTGTAAAACTAGCCTGATGTTTAAAACCCACAATCGTACTCACCTCATACATGTTTTTGTTTTCATTTAAAATTAGACGCTTTGCTTCTTCCATACGGATACGGGTGATGTAATTGTATATGGTCGTCCCGAAATGTTGTTTAAAGCCATTACGAAGTTTAAATTCATTTAATAGTACTAATTTTGATAATTGCTTGTGTGTCGGTGGATTAACAAAACTATTCCGAAGGATACGTTGTGCTTCTTCCAATTTTTGGACGTCTTCTATCTTTAAAAGATCTGTTAGCTTATCACTGATAAAACTGAATTGCTCAAATTGTAGCATGATTAGTTCCAGTACACGTGCATTGACGAATATCTGTTTCAATTCGTTTTTATTTGTCGTGGTCCGGATACTATCAATGATTCCCTTCATTTCTGTGGTAACAAAAAGATCTTCTTCGACAATGGAGATTACTTTTTTTTCCTTCATCTTCTCTTTGAACTCCAAATGTAGCGGCGTATGTATGCTGATCATATTCTGATAGAGTTCTGGCGTCATAATGACCATAAAATATAGAAAGTCCTGGTTGCTCTCAATGGGGTGCTCTTCATACAGCGATGGAATGTAACGAATATTGTGCTTACTGAAAGTAAATCCATGGGCAGATTCCGATTTGCTGAGTATAAATTGACTCACTACAGCTTCGCCCTCTATCTCGGAGATAATATCGACCGGTGCTGATACACGCATATCTGCACAGAGTATAAATAGACCTCTGCTGAGGATCTGATACGTGCTGATATTGATCGGACTTTTATTGATCGCAATATGCTTTTCTGATAAAATGGTATTGATGGAACTGATTTCAGGAAGTTCTTCCCAAAATAGCCATTCATTATGTTGTTTTATCTTTGCCTTTATAATCATACCTAATTACAAATATACATTATTTATAATAAATCTAAATAATTAAATTGTATGATACCCCGAGGTGATAGCATATACATCTAATGTAAAAGTAGTGTGTGATATATCGAATTGGAGCTTTATCAATATTGCTGTGCTAATTAGATGGAGGTAGTTTCATATGTTCTAAGTCTTGTCAAAGTATATTTTTAAGATCTATAGCCTATTGCTATTTATGATTTGATAAAACTCAATGTGAATACTATCTTTGGTTATGCACAAGCTCAGAATTACGAACATCATTCCTCGTGAAAATCATAATGTAACCATAAATTTTGAACCAGTATCAGGGGAGTTTACAACTTATAAGGCTGGTCAATTTTTGACTTTATCTTTTGAATTTGGTAACAGAGAGGTGAGAAGGTCGTATTCTTTCAATAGTTCGCCAGATGTTGATGAACCTTTAAGCATCACCGTAAAACGAGTTGAGAATGGGGAGATTTCTCGTTTTTTGCATCATAAAATTAAACAGGGAGATATCGTGAATGCTCTAGAGCCACAGGGACTCTTTACGTATGAGCCTATTAGTGATAAAGAACGGACAGTATTTTTATTTGCTGCAGGTATAGGCATTACACCGTTGTTTTCCATTATGAAAACTGCACTGGTTCGGGAACTTAAGTCTAAAATTGTCTTGATATATAGCAATAGTTCTCCTGAGGTAACGCCTTTCAAAGAAGAACTGCATGAATGGGCGGTAAAATATCCAGATCGTCTTGAGATTATATGGATTTACTCCAACAGTAAAAATCTTATGACAGCACGTTTGAACAGAGATTATATTCTTTCAATTTTGAAAAGTCATTTGCCAATTGACCATCAGGATGTTCTGTTTTACACTTGTGGTCCGGTCATCTATATGGATCTGTGTCGTTTCACTTTACTGGGTATGGGCTTTGAAGAGTCTCAAATCAAGCGTGAGACTTTTTTGCTTCCTGAAAATGAAGAGGACGATGATGATGAATCGGAAAAAGAGATTGATAAAAGCACCTATTCGATTACGTTAAATTTTCAAGGTGAGTGTTATCAGTTGGATATCCCCTATAATAAATCTATTCTGGATGTCGGTTTAGAACATAAAATTAAGCTCCCGTATTCCTGTAAGTCGGGTATGTGCAGTACTTGTATATCAAACTGTTCTCATGGGAAAGTCCGTATGACTTATAATGAAGTGTTGACTGATCGAGAGGTTGAAAGTGGACGTATATTGCTGTGTACGGGACATCCTGTTGAAGCGGATACGGTTATAGATGTATTTTAATATCAATTTTTTCTATATAGTCATATTGTCAGCGATTATATGGATCCTTTATTGGTATTACAATCTGCAGGCGTATTATCCTAGGTTGGATGATGATGTATTAGTATCAGTTTTATATTGATCAATCTGTATGTTATAAATCAATCGTTTGATCTCATTTATTTTACATTATTTTCAGTAGATTTGATTCAAACCAAATGAATCAAAATAATGAGTAATTTACTTTGGAAGCCTTCTATTGCTTATCAAGAGGAGTCTTCTTTACACCAGTTTAAAGAATTTGTATCTCAGAAACGGCAGCTCAGCATAGACTCCTATCCTATACTATGGGATTGGTCTGTTTCTCATCTAGATGAGTTCTGGGAAGATGTAGCCTTATTTTTTAATGTCATTTTTCATCATCCTTATCAACGGGTTTTTGGGGCATCTGCACAAGGTTTTATCGGTTCGAAATGGTTTGAAGGTGCGACGTTAAATTATGCGGAGCATATTTTCCGTCAAGCTACCATAGATCGTTCAGCTCTTTTGTTTCAAGAGGAAAATAAACCCGCTCAGGAGATTTCATGGAAGGAACTGGAGGTCATGGTTCGATCTATCCAAGAGTACCTGTTAGGGAAGGGAATACAGCCAGGTGATCGCGTCGTGGCTGTGCTGAAAAATAGCCCGGCTTCTGTCGCTCTTTTTTTAGCTGTAAATAGTATAGGTGCGATATGGTCATGTTGTTCTCCAGATTTTGGAGCAACCAGTATATCCGAGCGATTTGCTCAAGTGGCTCCAAAACTTCTGTTTGCAGAGGCAGCTTATACCTATAACGGCAAACTGTTTGATCTGAAAGATTCAATGATCGATTTAGCATCGAATCTCGAGAGTTTAGTAGGGGATGTCATTTTTGTAGGGGAGCAAATCTGGCAAACTATCTTATCACAAGATACGGGATTGCCACTGCGTTTTAAGGCTGTTCCATTTGATCATCCGATCTGGATTTTATATTCTTCAGGTACTACTGGTAAACCTAAGGCGATCACGCATAGTTGTGGCGGTATTTTACTGGAACATCTCAAAGCTTTGGCTCTTCACCAGAATGTGCAAGCGGGAGAACGATTTATTTGGTATGCAACTACTGGTTGGATGATGTGGAACTATGCACTTTCTTCTTTATTGGTTGGTGCTACACTGTGTATTTACGAAGGCTCATTGGTCTACCCTGAAAAATTATCTTTTTGGAATTTTACTGATGAGCATGAGATTGATCATGTGGGTGCGGGTGCGGCTTATTATATCGCGAATCAGCAATTTGATTTGATAAAACCGCGTTATCAACCTAAAACTATAGGTTCGACAGGGTCTCCCTTACCCCCACAGACTTTTTGTTGGCTGCAGCAGCAATTTCCGCAAGCACAGATTATTTCGTTAAGTGGTGGTACTGATGTATGCAGTGCTTTTTTGTCTGGAAATCCGTTGTTACCTGTGTATGCTGGTGAAATACAGTGTTTAACTTTAGGGTCGAAGATTGAAGCTTATAATGAAAATGGAGAATCGGTAAAAAATGAGGTGGGCGAACTGGTTATTACGTTGCCTATGCCTTCCATGCCCATATATTTTTGGAATGATGTTGATAATGAGAAGTATCTAGCTAGTTATTTTGATAAATATCCGGGTGTTTGGTGCCATGGTGATTGGATCAAGTTTACCGAGCACGATGGTATTGTCGTTTATGGACGTTCTGATGCGACATTGAATCGGGGTGGAGTGCGAATTGGCACTGCAGAAATCTATAATATAGTGAACACTTTTTCGGAAGTGGCAGACAGCTTAATTATTTGTCTTGATCATGAAGACGGAACGTCTACGATGCCACTGTATGTCCAGATGCGGGATGGGATTTTGCTGACTGACGAACTTAAAGCTGCTATCAAATTAAAGTTGAGAAAGAGTTATAGTCCGCGCCATGTACCTGATGATATTGTGTCAGTGCCAGCGATACCTTATACGCTAAGTGGAAAAAAATTAGAGATTCCTGTGAAAAAAATTATGATGGGAGCTCCGCTAGAAAAGGCTGTAAGTGTAGCTGTATTGAAAGATCCTAAGTCTTTGGATTTTTGGCTTAATTCTCTTTAGTTGAGGTATTTGTTTGTGTTATAGTAAATTATTGCTATATGTAAAAAATAAAGCTCTGGTTTTAAAAATCAGAGCTTTATTTAAAAAAAATAGTATTTTTTTCTTTTGTAATCAGGTTTGGATCACGCCGACATTGTAGCGTTCTGTTATTGGATTATGATTGGCGGCTTCTATACCTAAACTAATCACATTTCTTGTCTCATCCGGTCTAATGACTCCATCGACCCAGATACGAGCGGCGGCATAATAAGGACTTAACTGCTCGAAGTAACGCTTCTTAATATCATCTAACAGGGTGTTCTTTTGTTCTTCTGAAATGTCTATTCCTTTAGCTTTTAAGGCAGACTCTTGAATTTGTAACAGGGTGTTTCCTGCTGCGGCTCCACTCATAACTGCCATTTGTGCTGTAGGCCAAGCATAGATTAATCTAGGATCGTAGGCTTTACCACACATTGCGTAATTTCCGGCTCCATAGCTATTGCCGATAATAAATGTAAATTTGGGCACCACTGAATTTGCCATAGCGTTGACCATCTTAGCTCCGTCTTTAATGATTCCTCCTTGTTCTGAGCGACTACCGACCATAAAACCTGTTACATCCTGTAGGAATACCAGCGGAATTAATTGTTGATTACAGTTCATGATAAAGCGCGCAGCCTTGTCTGCCGAATCGCTATATATCACACCACCCATCTGCATTTCAGTGGCACCAGCCGGTTTTTTGGCTTTAACTATTTCTCGTTGATTGGCAACGATACCGACTGCCCATCCATCTATACGTGCTAGGCCGCAGACGATGGTTTTGCCATAATCTTGTTTGTATTCTTCAAATGTACCTTGGTCAACTAAAGCTTCTAATAACTTGTGCATAGAATAGGGTTTGGTACGATCTAGGGGCAATATTTCTGCTATTTCTGCACTTTTTCGTAGTGGTTCTTTAGCTTCTTTTCGATTGAAACCTGCTTTTGGATGTGCACCAAGCTTGTCCATAACGCCTTTTATGGCGTCCAAACAACTTGCCTCATCTGGAAATTTATTGTCTGTGACTCCTGAGATGACAGAATGTGTACTTGCTCCGCCTAATGTCTCTGCATCTACCGTCTCGCCAATAGCAGACTTTACTAAATAGGGACCGGCCAAAAATACGGAACCAGTTCCTTCAACAATAAATGCGTAATCGGACATGATGGGTAAATAAGCTCCTCCTGCAACACAACTACCCATTATAGCTGCAATTTGGGGTATACCCATCGAGGACATTTTAGCATTATTTCTAAAAATACGTCCAAAATGTTCTTTGTCGGGAAAGATCTGATCTTGCATCGGTAAAAATACGCCTGCAGAGTCAACGAGATAGATGATGGGAATTTTGTTTTCCATTGCAATTTCTTGCGCACGAAGATTTTTCTTGCAACTAATAGGGAACCAAGCGCCAGCTTTTACGGTTGCATCATTGGAAACAATGACGCATAATTCGTCTTTAACGTATCCTAAGACACATACAACACCTGCATTTGGGCAACCGCCTTCTTCGGAATACATTTTATCTCCTGCAAATTGGGCAATTTCAACATAAGCTTTGTGATTATCTAAGAGGTATTCGACACGCTCCCATGCGGTGAGCTTTCCTTTTGCTTTTAATTTTTTGATTTTATCTTCGCCACCTCCCAAGCGAAGTTCTGCTCTTTTTAGTTCTAACTCTACAATTAGTTCATTCATGTTATAATTGGATTTTAAGCATGTCAAATTCAGAATTTGATAATATGAGATAAATTTAACATTAAATTTTGAGTTTCTCTAAAAAAAGATGTTATAATTTTGTTATTATTGTAAATAACAGAATTCCAATTATAAATTAAAAATAACATTTATGTTTATTGAAAATGAACAACAAATGATGATGATTCGTCAAAGTGCTAGAGACTTTGCGGAAACTCATATTCGTCCCTACATCATGGAATGGGATGAGGCACAAACATTTCCTGCGCCTTTATTTAAGAAACTTGGTGAGCATGGTTTTATGGGTATTATTGTCCCTGAAGCTTATGGCGGGTCTGGTTTTGGATATCAAGAGTATATCACTGTTTTGGATGAAATATCCAAAGTCTGTGGTTCTATAGGACTTTCGGTAGCGGCACATAATTCATTGTGTACAAACCATATATTGAGTTTTGCAAATGAAAATCAAAAGCAAAAATATTTACCCAAATTAGCAACGGGAGAATGGCTTGGTGCTTGGGGACTGACAGAAACAGGTTCGGGGTCTGATGCTGGAGGTTTGGCAACTGTGGCGGTTCGTGATGGTGATTATTTTGTGCTGAATGGTTCTAAAAATTTTATTACGCATGCGATTAGTTCGGATGTAGCTGTTGTGCTTGCGCGTACAGGTGAGAAGGGAGACAAAAAAGGAGTGACTGCTTTTATTGTCGAGAAAGGGACTGAAGGGTTTTCTGCTGGTAAAAAGGAAAACAAGCTAGGTATGCGTGCCTCGGAAACTGCTTGTTTGTTTTTTGATAATTGCCGTATACATCAGGATCAGATGGTCGGTGAGGAGGGACAGGGCTTTGTTCAGGCATTGAAACTATTGGATGGTGGACGTATTTCGATTGCAGCGCTATCATTAGGTATTGCTCGCGGTGCATATGAGTGTGCTCTGAAGTATGCAAATGAAAGAGAGCAGTTTAATCAGAAGATTTTTGAATTTCAGGCTGTTGGCTTTAAGCTTGCTGAAATGGCTACTGAAATTGAAGCGGCAGAATTATTAACTCGTCAAGCTGGTTATATGAAAGATCGTGGTGAGCGTATTTCTAAAATAGGGGCAATGGCTAAGCTGTACGCATCTGAAGCTGCTGTGTCTGTGTCTAATGAATCAGTACAGATCTTCGGGGGATATGGTTTTACGAAAGATTATCCTGCAGAAAAGTTCTTTAGGGATGCAAAATTATGTACAATCGGGGAAGGTACATCAAGTATACAGAAGATGGTTATTTCTCGGGAAATTCAAAAAGATGTCTAAAAAGGATGCTGTAATTTTGGTGGAATGTCCACGAGATGCTATTCAGGGGATAGCACAGTTTATTCCAACGGAAAAAAAGGTTAAGTATTTGAACATGCTGCTTGAAAGTGAGCTGTTTGACTGGCTTGACTGCGGATCGTTTGTATCTCCAAAGGCTGTTCCGCAATTGGCGGATACAGAAGAGGTGCTTCGTCAGTTAAATACCTCTGGACAAACGAAGCTGCTGGGCATTATTGCTAATGAACAAGGTGCTCTACGTGCTGTGAAATCGGATAATATTACTTATTTGGGTTATCCATTTTCGATCTCTGAGGTCTTTCAAAGACGCAATACGAATGCTTCTATTGTGGATTCTTTTGAACGGTTGAAGGGGATTGTGGAAATCGCTCATCGGAATAAAAAACAAATGGTCGTCTATATATCCATGGCATTTGGAAATCCTTTTGGTGATTTTTGGAGTAATGAGCTCGTGCTTGATTGGATGGACAAAATTGCTGCCCTAGGGGTTGTGGAATTCTCCTTGGCGGATACAACGTCGGAGGCAACAGCGCCACAGATAACTGAGCTTTTTGAACAAGCGATCCTGCAATTTCCGGCATTACATATTGGAGCACATTTTCATTCTCCTAAAGCGAGTAGTTTGGATAAAATTAATGCGGCTTATCTCGCTGGTTGTCGGAAATTTGATGGTGCTATTTTAGGTTTTGGCGGTTGCCCTTTTGCCGAAGATGAATTGGTTGGCAATATACCAACTGAGGATTTATTGTATTATTTTGATCGAAAAGGACAGGATAAAATAATATCTTTAGGAGGTGAGTTTGTTAATTTAATATCATAAAGTCAGTTACTTATGAATGGTTATATAAATTATAAGTTTATTAAGGTAAAATTGGTTGATCATGTTTTTCATTTGACACTTGCTCGTGCTGAAAAGCGCAATGCATTTACGCCAATAATGATTGATGAGATTTATCATGCGATACAAATAGCGGATGCTGATCCCGAAGTTCGGGTTCTGCTACTTGATGCTGAAGGTCCTGTTTTTTGTGCTGGTATGGATCTAAAAGCTTTTGAGAATCCAGATAACATGGAGTATTCGGATGTAGTGCCGCACGTGGATTTGTCATTGGGGGAGGTGATGTCATTTCTGAATAAACCGTCGATTGCGGTTATTGAAGGTCATGTGATTGCTGGTGGTTTTTTGATGATTTTGGAGTGTACTTATGTTTTTGCGCATTCGTCTGTTCAGTTTTCTTTACCTGAGGTACAGATTGGTTTATTTCCTTTTCAAGTGTTGGCTGGTCTGTTGAAGCATCTTCCCTATCATAAAGCGATGGATCTCTGTATACATTCTGAGGTCATAACGGCCCAGGAAATGAAAAGCATGGGACTAGTATATGAGTTAATGGATCAAAAGCCAGATGTTTTGCCTGCATTGATGGCTAAGCTTACTTCTGCTGCTCCTTTGGCAATAAAGATGGGCTTTGAGGCGGCGAAGCAATTGCGTGAGCTTAAATCGGCTGATCAGTATACTTTTTTACTTCGACAGTTGGATAAATTGAGGACGAGTCATGACTTTAAAGAAGGGGTGACTGCGCGTATTGAAAAACGGGCTCCCAAATGGAGGGGCGAATGATCGTGTTATTAAAATGTTTTAAAACTGGGTGTATTTGTTGATGGTGAGTCCCCTCAGGGTGTAGATGTAGTGATAATGCCTCTTGTCCAAGCAGTGTAGATCAAGATCGTTTTGAACTTATCTGCACTGCTTTGTTTTTTTGGTTTTATATTACTAATGGTGAATATAATGATCATGGTGATCAGTTGTATGAATAAGAAGCGTTCTTTGATCATTTTTTGAAAGTTGCTGATAGAATAATTTGATCATTGGAAGCCCAATATAAATAGGGTTGATCCTAAGATAAACTGTATGTAAATTAAGATAAAAGTGATTATTTAAAGTATATATCATACAGTTTTTAACTGATCTTTTTTAGTTCATGTTACTTGAATTTGAGAATTAAAATGCCATCAATTGATTAGTGTTAAAGGTCTCGTATGCTGCTATTTGTATGGAAAGCACAATGGGTTTGATGTCGTGATTATATTTTCTTGAATTTCCTGTTTTTAAATTGTAAATTTATGAGATGACTGATTTTGGTACAAGAAAAGGAGGCTACACACAAATGAAGGGGTTTCGTCAAAAAGCCAAGTATGCTCTTGATAGGATCAGGTTTTTGACAAAACAACGTGGAGTGGTCAATACTTGTAAATTTATTTATAGTCGCTATTTGTATTTTTTAAAGTACCGCATTAATCTGGCTGGGGTAATGACACCGCAAGAACTTAATATTCAGAACAAAGGTGCATGTAATTATGAGCCTATTGCACATTACACTTTTAATAGAATGTTGAAAAATATCGATTTCTGCTGGCATGAAAGCACTTTTATTGATTTTGGATGTGGAAAAGGGGCTGCTATTTTGCTGGCAACTCGATACAATTTCAAACGTTATATAGGTGTTGAACTATCTCCACTGTTGGTAGATGAATGTCGCAGAAATGTTCAAAAATTTATCGGAAACAGGGTTTTAGATTATAAAATTGTCAATTGTAACGCAGTGGATTATGTCATTGAGGATGATGTCAATGTATTTTATTTTTTTAACCCATTTGCTCCATCTGTTTTAAAATCTGTGCTAGATAATATGGAATTATCTCTGAATAAGAGATATAGAAAAATAATAATTTTATACTGCAATGGGGTGGATGTATCGTTCATGTTGGATCGTGGCTATAAAATAGTTTACTCGGAAGATATAGATCCTATTACCCGTTATTCATGTGGTAATTATGCACTTGTAAATTAGTGTTATATTGAAATATTTACATAACTGCTATTGCAAATTACTTCAATTGATTTTGATCTGCTATGTTACCGACTTCGTTATGGGGAATGATATGTCTCGATTTAATCTAATCTGCTGACCTTTTTTGTGCTTTGAGGAGTTAGGGCGGGGTTTTGATTAGCTCAGTAGTCACGGGAGCTTAAATAGGCTGATCGGTACACTTTGTTTATACCATTAGATAAATTGAAGTCAGTGTTATGACTATAGAGGATGACTTCGCGCAAAGAATAAGGAGCGCTCAGTTGGAGCGGTGTATAATCTGCTTAAAACATTCTGAAACTCGGTCTGCTTGTTAAGGGAGAAAATTCCCAGGGTATTGAGGTCAAGATAATGCATGTAGCCCAAGTCGTGTAGATAAATATCGTTTTGAATTTAGCTTCACTGCTTGGGGCTTTATGTGCTTTTATATAACCAATTGTAAATACGATAATGCCAATGGTCATCATGGTGATATGTTCCATGCCAAAAAAACGTACCTGACGTAATTTGACGGCTTCTTTAAAATTGTCAATAAAGTATTGTACGATCGGGCTTTCAAAATAGAGTGTTAATCCTACTGCAAACTGTATGTAAAGTAAGGCTAGTGTTATGATCTGAAGAGTACTATCATACAGTTTTATTTGATACTTTTTTTTCCAGCCCATATAGCTGCGCAATAACAAAAGAATAAGACAGATGACAATCATCCATCTGCTAGCCGAGTGCAGGGCAAGGAAAAAATGGTAGAGCATGCTATTATACTTATTTTAATACTGAAAACTCAATATAAGAAGAGTTGTTTTGGTCGTGAAATATGCGATGTGTTGCTTTTCTATAGTCACTGGCTGTGGCTTCATAACCTTCAAAAAATTGCTGCGGATTTCGTTCTGCAATAGGAAACCATGTGTTTTGTATTTGTATCATGATGCGGTGTCCTTTTTTGAAGGTATGTGCGACATCTGGCATACTGTAGTTGACAGCTGTAACGAAATCGGGTTGCATAGGTTCTGCTTTTTCAAATCCATTTCGATATTTTGCCGCCATAATCTCACCGCGAACTAGCATTTGGTATCCATCCATCACTTTGTTGTTGAATGAAGGGCTGTTTGCGGGATAAACATCAATTAGTTTGACAACATAATCGGCATCTGTTCCAGAGGTGGATACTTTTAAGAAGTTTGTAATAGGGCCTACTATGGTCATATCTTCTGTTAGCGGTTCTGTTTGATACACCATAACATCAGGTCTAGATGAAGCGAAACGCTGATCATCGATCATGTATTCGCGCGTGCGGCTCTCCATAACACCTCCTTGATAGGGTACGGGTTTGTTGGGATCGCTGACATATTCATCCCAAGAATCTGTGCGACCAACTTTTTCGAAGCCAAGTTTTCCCTGTGGTTGTAAATAAAGTTTTTTGTTTTCTACATCTTGCGGAGGCCATTTTTCAAATGCTTTCCACTGATTGCTTCCTGTGATAAAAATATTGGCTTCAGCAGCTTTAAAATCACCTTTTCCTTTTAAATAGTAATTGAAAAATGGCAATTCAAATTTTTCTTGATAGGTCACACTAGTTTTTTGGTCGAATTGGATGTCACCGAAGGAACTGCCATCGCCTCGTACCCATCCTCCATGAAACCAAGGTCCTGCGACTAATATCGAATTATTCTTTGGGTTCTGTTTTTCTATTGCTTTATAAGTCTCAAATGTGCCGTATGCATCTTCTGCATCGAAGAAGCCACCAACAACCATGACAGCAGGTTTAACATCTGTTAAGTGTGGTAAGATCTCGCGGTCTTTCCAGAACTGATCATAATGTGGATGAGCAAATGCGTCATTCCAGAATTTTACAGAATCTCCAAAGTAGGTGTCTTTTAGATCTTTGGCAGTTCCGGCATTCATATAAAATTGATAAACATCTTTAGATGGATATTGAAAAGTTTTGGGTGCTTGATCCGGTGTGATGGTTTTTGGCCTAGGGATTCCGAAACTGGACATGAATTTGAATGCGTCTCCTGTGAATAGTACGCCATTGTGGTGAAAATCGTCGCCCATATACCAATTTGTAACTGGTGCTTGGGGGGATACTGCTTTTAGAGATGGGTGAGTTTTGACCAGACTTACGGTCGAGTAAAATCCTGGATAGGAAATGCCGTACATGCCTGCTTTGCCATTGTAGTTTTGGAGATTCTTACTGAGCCATTCTAGTAAATCGTATGTGTCTGTGCTTTCGTCAATTTCCTTTTTTCCATTTTTTAAATTGGTCGGTCTAATATCATCAAATGTTCCTTCACTCATCCATTTGCCACGTACATCTTGATAAACAAATATATAACCTTCCAGAGTCATTGCTGGAAAATTTCCTAAAGTCTCTTTAAATTTATCTTCACCATAGGGGCCAACGGTATATGGAGTACGATTTAGTAAAACAGGATATCTCTGGCTTTTATCTTTTGGTGTATATATGGTCGTAAAAAGTTTTACACCATCACGCATTGGGATTGTGATTTCCTTTTTGTCATAATGGGTTTTAACATAGTTCGTTTCGAGCGTCTCTTGTGCTTTTACTTGATATGTAACGCTTATGACAAGAGCTGAAAAAACGATAAGTGCTTTTTTCATGGTGTTAGATTAATGTTTCGATAAGACAAGGTAAGGAAAATCTCTAAAATAATGGATTAAAAAAAAACCAGATTAAGCGTTTTAGCGTGTAATCTGGTTTGGTATATGTGTAAAAAAATAGTGGATATCAAGGATTAAATTTTCTAACTTCTTAGAATTCTAATTTTTTTACCCTTGATTTTTTCTAAATTGGAATGTTTTAATATGGTGCTCACTAACGAACGTTTTACTGCGACAAAGGATTCTCTATCTTTCACTTCGATGATCCCTACATCACTTTTTTCAATTTGATCCAAGTTTAGTAAAAAACCAACTAAATCAATTTTGTTTACTTTATCTTTTTTACCTGCTGAGAAGTATAGGGTTGCAAATTCAGAGTTTTTTGGTAAATCATATTCTCCGTCTATTTCTTCGATTGCAATATCATCAGCAACATAAGGATAATCTTCGTCAGGTTTTAAAATGATAAAGACTTCACCTTTGGCTTGCATGCGTGCTGTACGACCGTTTCTGTGCGTAAAATCATCTTCTCGGTAAGGTAACTGATAGTGGATAATGGCGTCAATCTCGGGAATATCAAGTCCTCGAGCGGCAAGGTCTGTTGTGATCAAGATGTGATTGCTATTGTTTCTGAATTTTAGTAGGGCCAATTCGCGATCGCTTTGTTCGAGTCCACCATGAAACACGTCGTGTATAATATCCCGATTTTGCAGTAATTCACTGATGTGATCAACAGCATCACGATGATTACAAAAAATGAGGACTTTTTGATTTCCTATTTTGCACAGCAATTGAAATAGGGCTTCGAGTTTTTTATGGATAGGTGCAACAATTTTTTTGATTGTTAATGCTGGGGTACTATGTGTATCGTTGAGGAAATTAACTTCTGTAGCAGTTGATATACCAGTGAAATCAGGTATATCTTTCATTGCGGTAGCCGAGGTTAATATGCGTGTTTCTAAGGTTGTTAAATAATCAATGATAAAAGACATCTGTTCTTGAAATCCTAATTCCAGCGATTTGTCAAATTCATCCAACACTAAGGTCTTGATCTGAGTTGGATCAAAATGATTGCGCTCAAGATGATATACAATACGACCAGGTGTACCGATCAGTATAGCGGGAGGATTTTTCAGGTTGTTTCTTTCGGTTTTGGTATCGTGACCACCGTAGCAACATGTTATCTTAAAACCGGTAGCAATTCTTTTTAATACGGATTCGATCTGCAAAGCCAATTCCCGAGTCGGGACTAAGATCAAAGATTGGACTTCTGCTGCATCTTTATCTAAAGTTTTCATCAATGCCAATGCAAAAGCTAAGGTTTTACCTGAACCTGTTGGTGACAGTAGGATGAGATTTTCTTTTTCTTTGAATTTTTCCAACACCTCATTTTGCATTTCATTGAGCGAAGAGATATGGAGTTTTTGTAATATGGCGTCTATTTGCATGTTACAAAAGTACACAAAGTATTACATAAAAAAGGTCTGCTACGGCAGACCTTTTATTATATTGGGGCATTCAATTATAATAAATGAATGCCTTTATCTTGTAAGGATTGTTTTTCTTGTTCGTCCCAGATACTTACTTGAACTTCACCTATATGTGCTTTTTTTAGCATAAACATACATACTCTAGATTGGCCTATGCCACCGCCAATGGCTTCTGGCAATTCGTCATTCAAAAGCATTTTGTGAAAGGATAATGCTGCTCTTTCCGGATTATTTCTGATAACAAGCTGTCTCTGTAAAGCTGTTTTGTCAACACGTACTCCCATAGAAGATAATTCAAAAGCGGTATTCAAAACAGGGTTCCATACTAAAATATCACCGTTGAGACCATTGGTGCCGCTACCATTGTCTGTGCTCCAGTCATCGTAATCTGCCGCGCGTCCATCATGAGCTTCGCCATTAGATAAAACACCGCCGATACCATAGATAAATACAGCCCCATATTCTTTGGCAATTGCATTTTCTCTTTCTTTAGGAGTCAATGTTGGATAAGTTTGTAATAGTGCTTCGGAGGAGATAAAGGTAATCTCTTCTGGCAATACTGCTTTAATATCAGGATATTGACGTTCTACTTGTTTTTCAGTAAAGCGTAATGCATCGTATATTTTGAGAACAATATCTTTTAAAAATGAAAATGTTCTTTGCTCTGCCGAGATTGTTTTTTCCCAATCCCACTGATCTACGTAAATAGAATGGATGGGGGTATAGTCTTCATCAGGACGTAGTGCTCGCATATCGGTTAATATACCTTCTCCAATCTCCAGTTCTAACTCTTTTAATCTTAAACGCTTCCATTTTGCAAGTGAGTGAACAACTACAGCTTTGCGTTCTTGTAATGCTTTGATCGGGAATGCGACTGGTCTTTCGATCCCGTTTAAATCATCATTTATACCTGTACCATCGAGTACAACCAAAGGTGATGAGATAGGAATCAATCCTAAATTATTTCTAAGTTGTTGTGCAAAAGTATCCTTTACAAAACTAATAGCAACTTCAGTTTTTAATAACTTTCTTTTATCCATGAAATGTATATATATCAAAAAATAGCCTCTTGGTTATCTATTTTTTATTTGTATTAGTCGAGAATTTATGTGAATCTATGGCCCATACAAATTCTGTTTTCCCTCAATTTGCATCAAAAATAACAATATTTCAGATATAACAAGGTATTGTTATAAAATTTATTTCTGCTGTGATGTTTTTTTGATTTGATGGCAAGAATATGCCTGAATTGATGAGATACTAAAAATAAAGAGGTCGCCATATCTTTATGGCGACCTCTTTATTTTTATATGTTTGTTTTTTTAAACGGAGAAACTTTCGCCACAAGCACATGTTCTTGTCGCATTTGGATTATGAAATTCGAATCCTTTTCCATCTAATCCATCCGAATAGTCAAGTTCTGTTCCAGCTAGGTATAAGAATGATTTGATATCTAAGCATACCTTAACACCTTTATCTTCACAAAACTGATCACCTTTTTTTTCTTCGTTATCAAAATGTAGCTTATAGCTTAAGCCTGAACAACCTCCGCTTTCAACAGCAACGCGCACAAAATAACTGCTGTCATATTTTTCAGTACTCATTATCTCTTCAATTCGAGATTTTGCTTTGTCTGTTACGGTTACCATATCGATGAATTATTATATTAATATTGAATATTACAAATTACGCTAACTTCTTTTTTATTTCCAATATAAATCTGTTTGTAAATGTAATAATTAAGTAATAAGACCAGCCTGAAAGAGTTGCCAAATAGGTGAGTTTTGTCTAATTTTTATTAATGCTTCTGTTATTAAGCTAATTGTAGCCGCTATTTCTTCTGTTGTCGTCAATCTACTTAAGCTAAATCTTACTGTTGCTAATGCGTCTTCTTTTGAAACGCCCATAGCGAGTAATACGTGGGAAGGATCTCTTGTGCCGCTCACACATGCGGATCCAGAAGAAAGGGCGAGTTGTGGACAATGGGTCATAAGTTCGCTCGCTAATATATGCCTGAAACAGATGGATGTGGTATTGGGTAGTCGTGATACTTCTTTTGCATGAATGTATACTTCAGGTAGAGTACTTAAGGCACTTTCTAGATTGTTCCTTAGTTGCATGATAGTATCGTCATGTGGTATATTTATGATTGCCGCTCCTAGTCCAACGATATTGGGAACATTGTATGTTCCTGCTCGAAAACCATGCTCTTGTCCTCCTCCGACGATTAATGGGCTTACTTGTATCGGCTTGCTTTTACGGCGAATAAACAGTGCTCCAATGCCTTTGGGCCCATGTAGCTTGTGGGCGCTTAAACACAATATATCGATAGGGGTTTGGGCAAGATCGAGTGGAATTTTGCCGATGTATTGGGTTGCATCACAAAAATAAAGGCAGTCTTTTCTGTTGCAGATGGCCGCAATCTCTTTAATCGGGTGGATATAGCCTGTTTCATTGTTTGCGGCCATGATGCACACTAATATGGTCTCTGGGGTAATATGATCTTCTAGCAAGGTAAGATCAATTTTTCCTGAGTGGTCTACCTCTAGATAAGTGACTACAGCTCCTTGTCTTTCTAGATCTTGTATGGTAGTCAAAACAGCTTTATGCTCTGTCCTGACGGTGATGATATGTTTTCCTTTTGATTGATAGTTCTTAAAGATTCCCTTTATAACCGTATTGATAGATTCAGTTGCGCCTGAATTGAAAAAAATTTCTTTTGTTTGGCAATTGAGTGCTTGTGCAACTTGCGTACGGGCCTTTTCTATAACAGCATTGGCTTCGCGTCCCATACTGTGATACAGGCTAGATGCGTTTGCATAATTATGGATGAAATAGGGTACCATGGTATTCCATACATCATCCATAATTCTTGTAGTCGCATTATTGTCAAGATAAATCAAATCCTTCATGATATAAAGGTAGAAATTATCTTTTTTATAAAGTCCTTGATGTAGGATTGATTTCCTTTTGTTTAATGTTGGGATTGTAGTTTAATCCTGGACTCAACCAATACATCAATACGACCCTAGAATATCGGTAATTGAAAGGACTAAGTATAAAAACTGTTAATAAAGCGACAATTGAATACAGCCAAAAAGAATTGTCATTGCCGGTAATCACATAGGCAGCGACACAAGCTGTGATCATTTCGGCTACTGTAAATGCGTAGCTGACAAACATGGATACATAAAAATAACCAGGTTCTCGTTCATAACGTAAACCACAATAATCACAATGTGTATTCATTTTTTGAGTTTTAAAACCGTAAGTATTCCCTGTGAATATTTTACCTTTTCGACAGCGAGGGCACAGTGCTTTGCTGGCAGCTTTAAACTCTGATAATTCGTAGGTAGTTTCGTTCTCTTTCATATCTAACTGTTGTTTTTTCTGAATTCATCGGGTGTTAATCCAGTAGCTTTTTTAAAAAATTTAGTGAAATAAGAGTTGTCATTAAAATTCAACTCGATTGCGATCTCATTAATATTGAGATTTTTATTGACCAATAACCTTTTTGCTTCAAGCAATACGCGCTCCCTGATTATCTCTCCAGCAGAACTCCCGATATAAGACTTGCAGATCGCGTTCAAGTGATTGGGGGTAATAAATAATTGTTCTGCGTATGCTTTGGGTAATCTGATTTCTTTAAAGTTTTTTTCAACTAATCGCTGATAATTATGGAAAATGGTATAATTATAGGGATTACTTGTTTTTTCTGTTTTTGTGCCATGCCATGACTCGATCCAAAGTAATAGTTGGAGCAGACTCACCCGAATTAAATCTGTAGCAATTGGATTTTTGCTCGTTTGGTAAAATGCTTCAAACATCTTTAAAGCTTCTTGTCGATTGGTCTCTGGTAT
Organism: Sphingobacterium sp. UBA6320; assembly: GCF_002440335.1. Lineage (NCBI taxonomy): Bacteria > Pseudomonadati > Bacteroidota > Sphingobacteriia > Sphingobacteriales > Sphingobacteriaceae > Sphingobacterium > Sphingobacterium sp. UBA6320. The sequence goes on from NZ_DJTA01000010.1 coordinate 51,904, forward strand.
AGTAAAAACAATTTGATCACTCTGTCCACTTAGAAATGAGAAACGGTTTAAATAGTCAGTCCTCAGTAAAAAAGATTGAAAATATTCTGGATCAAAATTCACTACAAAACCTTGTTCGTCACCACTGAAGTTCCAAGTATGTACTTGTCCAGGTGCCATAAAGTAGATTTGATAAGCTTCTATGTCATGCTTTTCGAAATCGATTAAATGATTGCCTGAGCCCTTTGTAAATAATACAAAATGGTAGAAATTGTGCTTATGCGGGAATACCATGTTGTGGTGCTTTGCGATATAATCAGCCAGATGATCGACAAATAATAGGCTGCTCGAATCATTATTGATGGAGCAGTTATCTAATACGGGTATGGTACTTTTCTTTGTCACACTACAAATTTACTTCAAATATCATATTAAAAACTGATTTAATTATCGATTTAATGGTGTTTTTCAACGATCGGTAAATTTATTGCCAAATTGTGATTCAATTATTATATTTATATGGAACAAAAATCAGATTACACATGAATAGATTAGAAACCAGTCTGGACACGCTATTAGATGTGGTACTTTTAAAGGTGCCAAGCATTATTACAGGGATTATTATATTAATCGTCGGAAGTTACCTTGTCAAGTTTTTGCTGAACCTCATCAGTAGACGATTTGAAAAGCGTCATGTAGACTTATCAATACGTGGATTTGCGATGAGTATATTGCGTGTTGTGTTTTACGCATTATTATTCTTGACTGTAGCAAGTACGATGGGAATTCAAACAACGTCGTTTATTGCCGCATTATCTGCATTTGGTCTAGCAGCAGGTTTAGCCTTACAGGGGAGTTTAAGTAATTTTGCTGGCGGGGTATTGATTCTTTTATTTAGACCGTTTGAAGTCGGGGACTATATGAGCAGTAATAATGGAACTTCGGGTACTGTGGAAAGAATCGATATCTTATATACAACTTTAATTGCGGGAGATGGTGTTCGTGTATTTAGTCCAAACGGTCCTTTAGCAAACTCCGTTATTCAAAATTTCACAAAAATTACCAATCGACGTTTTGAGTATACTGTAGGTATCTCGTACGATGCTAATATTAAAGAAGCTCGCGAAATCATTATGAATGTACTCCATGCTGATCCTCGTATTCTAAAAACGCCTGCGGCAGAGGTTTTTGTAAAAGGATTGGGGGATAGCTCTGTTAATTTGACCATACGGGCATGGACAAAGAAAGAAGATTTTTGGCCTGCCAATAATGAAAATCAAGAAGCTATTAAAATTGCTTTGGATAAAAATAATATTAGTATCCCTTATCCGCAGACCGAGATGCGTATTATTTCGGATCCAAATGGGGGACAGGACCGTATTATGAAATCTTAATCTAAGGATCTAATTAAAATGAAGTATCGATAAGCTATAATAGCTTGTTGGTACTTTTTTAACTTTGAAGGATCTTTCTTCGCGTATCTTGGCAAAATCAATTTGTTGATTTTATTGATTATTTTGTATATTATCTTCATAGATCTCGTTATTTAGTATTTGTGGCATTTTGATTTGATTTTTTAGTGCTATTAAATTATTGGCTGCCATTAATGCCATGTTATCTCTTGCCTCTATTGTGGCGGATCCAATATGTGGCAGTACGGCCACATTGGGCAAGCTAATTAATGGATTGTTGGCAATCATCGGTTCTGGATTTGTCACATCTAAACCTGCTCCCCATAATTCGCCATTTATCAATGCGTTATATAAATCTTGCTCTTGGTGCAAGCCTCCTCGTGCTGTATTAATAAAAATGGCGGTGTTTTTCATTCTTTTAAAGGCATCTTTATTAAATTTATTCTTTGTTTCAGCAGAAAGGTTGGCATGTACCGATAGCACATCACTTTGCGTCAGCAATTCATCATAATTAACGTATGTAGCATCTAGTAATTTATGCGCATGTTGATTAGGATGCCTATTGTGATAGATGATGTTCATGTTGTAAGCGGCTTTGGCTTTGCGAGCAAGTTCAAATCCGATACGTCCTAATCCAAATATACCTAATGTCTTTCCGTTTAATTCAATTCCTAAGTGTTCGGTCAATTCGAAATCTTTCCATTGGTTACTGGTGATTTTGCGATTCATATAAAATGCTTTTCTTGATACTGCTAGCATTAATAGGAAGGCGATGTCAGCTGTTGCATTGGATAAGACGTCGGGAGTATTGCTCACCGGTATACCGTTTTTGGTAGCTTGACGAAGATTAACGCTATCATATCCAGCACTCATCAAGGCAATTCCTCTGAGATGACCACAGGCATTGAAAAACTTCGCATCTAAGAGGTTATGTCCTGCCGCAAAAAGATAATCGACCTTTTGGCAGGACTCAATTAAATCGGATTGATCGATATTTCCAGGTTCAGTACGATAGATAATCTCAAAACCAGCCTGTTTTAAACTATCAATTGCTTTTTGGGGAATTGTTCTACTGATAAAAACTTTCATACTCATTACATCAAATTAATATAACCAAACTTAGGAAAATTTGTTTTATATAAAAGCCAATAACTCCTCTAACATCCAGAATTTTTGAATATGGAAAATAAAAAAAATAGGGGATATATGATAGCATATGTCCCCTAATGATTTGGATAATTGCTTTTTCTTATTTTTGAGAAAGTAGAAAATGGAAAATTGATAATCCATTTGTTTCTACAGATTCTGCTGCATTTGAGAGTAAAACAACCGCTGTTTTTTTATCTGGTGCAATAGCTATGAATGAACTGCTACCTCCTGTACCGCCAGTGTGATAACAGTACGTAATATCATCTAATAAATCCATATGCCAAGCTAAGCCAATGTCTGTGCTAGGAGGAAGAAAATAAGTGAATTGGCGAGTAAGTGCCATAGCATTTTCTAATTGGGTTTGAGGCATTTTAAATTGCACTTGGGCAAAGTTGAGTAGATCTGTTACAGTAGATTTTAAACCGCCAGCAGCGCTAAATATTTGAAAATCCCAGGCTTTAGTTTCTTCTCCATTTGTATTATATACTTTGGGAAGGTATTGTGTTTTAGGATTTAGAATATCAGTAGTAGACGTTAGGCCTAAAGGTTTTGCAATAGTTTCTTGGATTAATGTATTGTAACTTTTTTTATTAAGTGATGTTAATATATCTCCTAATAATGCATACCCAAGATTACTATATTCATATTTTTCTCCGGCTTGATTTTCTGCTTTGAAAGTCGCTAGATATTGGTATAAATATTTTTTGTCATAATCCTTGTAAGGGTTATTAGGATCAAAACCTTTTGTTTTTTCAAGGTTTTTTGGTAATCGAGGTAAACCTGATGTGTGATTAGCTAAAGTTTTGAAGGTGATTTTTTGTAAGCTTGGATTTGTTTTTAAAGAATCGGGCAAAAAATCAATGATCGATTGATCGAGACTTAATGTTTCATTTTCAACAAAATTAGCAAGTAGGGTCGCTGTAAAAATTTTGGAAAGAGATCCTATCTCATAAAGAGTACCACTTGTTGGTAGCACTTTATTTCCTTTTTCAGTTTCACCGTAAAAATAGGTGTTTAACTGTCCATTTTTTATTATACCAATTGCTAAAGATTGAGTATTTCCTTTTTTTGTATAAATATTGGCCGTAGAATCAATGAAAAAATCAACTTTATTTTCGACAACTGTATTTGTTAATACGGGTGCCTGTTTCTCTGCAATTGGTTTGGTAACGGGTTGAAAACCTAAAGTGTGGTAATGAAATGTGCTATCCATACCGAAGGGAACCTGAAAGGATTTATCGGTGAAATCCACACGGTACTGACTTACTCCATTACTGAAGTTTATTTTTTCAGCATGTTTGATCCTACCTAATGGATAAATTTCATTTTCCAGTAAGTTTTTTATAGTAGAATAAGGTACTGCTCGCTTAAAATCTTCATTAGCCAATTTATAAATGGAGTCTGTCTGTTGTGAATTGATAAAAAATTCTATTTTATTATAGAATGTATGATTTATTTGTTCTTGATTAGAATGTTGAGCAACAGCAGACAATGAACTACTGAGTAAAAGTGCAGCAATAAAATTTTTCATAATGAATATACTGCTGCAAATTTACATAAACTTTATCTATATGCCAATCATTTGTTTTAATCGGGCATATCCTGACTTACTGATATTTAATTTTTCACCGGTAATCAGGATAGCAACAAAACTATCTTTCTCCCAAGGTTCTATGCGTGCTAATTGATCAACTTTGATGATATAAGAGCGATGAATTCTGACAAATGTTTGTTCATCTAGATGTTTTTCAAAAAAAGCCATTGTTTTATTTTTCAGAAACATACCGTCTGCCGTATGAATTTTGACGTAGTCATCGTACGCTTCTAAATATTTGATTTGTGGAACTGGTATAATTTTAATCTGCGTTCCAGTTTTCACTACAATACGATCTAATTTGGATTCCTCTTGATGTATAACAGCTTCATAATTTGGTGCAGGCTCTGCAGCTGGTTTGGCAAAATTTAATTTAAACTTTTCAAATGCCTGTCTAAATCGATTAGGTGAAATTGGTTTCATCAAATAATCAATGGCATTTTTTTCGAATGCTTTTAATGCATAGTCGTCAAATGCTGTTGTAAAGATGACTGCAGGTGGATTTTCTACTAATTCCAACATTTCAAAACCGGTCAATTTTGGCATCTGAACATCTAGAAATAAGAGATCAGGCTGATGTTGCTGTATTGCTTTTACTCCTTCAAATCCATCTCCACATTCAGCAACAATAGAAACTGATGGGTCCTGTTTGAGGTATTCTACTAAGATAGAACGCGCCAAGGGTTCATCATCAATAAGGATAACTTTAATCATATTGCGGTATTTTGATACTACTGGTAAATATATTGTTTTCACTATGAGTTGTCAGAAGATCATTTCGACCGAAAAGTAGAAATAAACGTCTTTCAATACTTGTAAGTCCAAATCCTGTTCCTTTGGATTGGATAGCTTCACTTGGGTCGAAAGGATTTTCTATGGAGACATGCAACATTTTGTTCTCTAAGAAACATTTAATGTTAATGGTGACATTTTCGGTAACGTTGTATAGTCCATGTTTAATGGCATTTTCTACCAGCGGTTGTAAGATCATCGCCGGTATCTTAGTCGATAAGACATCTTGATCATGATCTATATGGATATAAAGCCGGTGACCAAATCTTACTTTTTCAATATCTAAGTATAATTCTAAATGATTTAGCTCTTCTTGTAAGACAATTAATTGATTGTTTTCTTTACGAAGTGTGCCGCGCAAAAAATCTGATAACTGGAAAGTCATATTGCGAGCCTCTTCTGGTTTGCTACCAATTAGTGCAATGATAGAGTTTAGGCTATTGAAAAGAAAATGAGGTTGTAATTGTTGTCTAAGGTTGTATAATTCTGCTTCGCGCAACTGATTTTCAGAGTCTTGCTTTCTTTTGATATTTGAAATATACTCTTCTTGTATATTCCAGACGATAATAAAGATGGCAACAGAAGTTAGAATAAGAAAATTGACAATGTATCGGTAAGGGATGATTAGATCATATATTTTTAAATGCTCTTTTGGTAAATAATACTGAACGACCAGGCGACTACCTAGGATGCTGATACCACTCATGATAAATCCAATAATCAGTACTTTCCAGATTTGATTGGGTTTTGGGATGTAATAGTTTAGTGTTGTTGAAATGGCATAACAACACAGCATCATCGTAAGGCTATTGATAATAGAGTCTTTAATGGTTATTTCACTCGGAAAACCAGATCTATACATCAAAGCATATTGCATGACAAAGTAGCCTAGCAATATGCTTAAACAAATGATTAATATGAGTCGATTTTTATTCTGCAATAACAGTTTATCCTTCATGGCTAGGCATTTCTAATGGTCAAATTTCCAAAAAGACAGGTGCCTGTAATATATAATTTTTTTGCAGGATCTCTGGTGAGACCCACATTGAAACGTCGATCATCGACATCTCCGAAAACCGAAGATACATTGGAGTATACTGTCCAATTTGCTGGAACAATAATTTTAGCACTGCCAAACATTTGAAAGGCATCAATAACTGCGACATCGGTAATATCTGCTTGTGTCAGGTCAATGGATACGCTACCAAACATACAAGCGATATTTCCTCCTCTAAAGTTTTTAGATAGAATGAGCTTTTTAAGACTTGCAAATATGGAGTTGACATTGAGTACATCCTCGAAGCTATTATCAGTTTGTGAGTAATTTGGAGCAGCGAAGGTCTGCTCGTTGAGCAGACCTTGTTTACTGTTATCGTTTATAGTAGAATTTTCATCTGTTAGTCTATCTTCACCTTCAGCCTGAACACTTTCTGTATTAGGATCGACAACGCGCTTGTCCCAATCAAAATCCGCAGGAGGTCTAGGTGGGTTATTAGGAGTTAGTGGAGTAGGTGGAAGTGGGGGCAATCCTTTTTTTCTGCCCATAATAAAGTAGGCTCCTAATCCTATAATCAGTACGGGAAAAATAATACCTCCAAAATCAGTATGCATAATTCTTTTGGCAAGAAATGCTAGACCAACGGCTATTAATATAACAGAGGATTTTTTTTGAAAATTGGAATTAACACCGATTACTAGACCTATAATGATCGGGATCATATACCAACCAAATATCCATGATGGGAAGAAGAAATCTATGTTTAAATTTTTTAGCAATAATAGGATTCCAATGAGTATGATGATACCACCTATGATATTTTTGCTGTTGTTACTTTTTGGTACGAATGGCTCTTTTTCCATGACTTTTAAATTTATACTTCAAAGATATAGGTGTTTTATAACCTTGAGTAATTGAAATAGGTAATCGATCAATATTATTCGGTAAATGTAATAAAATCCTCGGTGAAAAGATATTCTTATCAACCGATTGAATGTACAAAATAGTCAAATATAAATGTGAAATATGCTAAAATAGTGCAGGACAGGCTAAATATTTATTTTTTTTCCAATAATATTTGGAAGTTTCATGCTAATTATTATATATTTATCAAAGATTAAGATTACTTAAACTTAAATAATAACCAATGGGAGATTTTGAAAACAAAGAGCGAGAAGAGGTTTTTTCAAAAAAAGTGAGAGCAGGTAAACGTACTTATTTTTTTGATGTAAAGGCTACACGGTCTAACGATTACTACATTACCATCACTGAAAGTAAAAAACGTTTTGAAGACGGACAGTTTATTAAACACAAAATATTCTTGTACAAAGAAGACTTTGAAAAATTTGCAGAAGGTTTGACAGATGTTGTTGAATACATTAAGTCGAATCAAGAAGTTGTTGAAAAACGTTATGAGCCTAATTTTGAGGACCCAGCATATGCTAGTGAATCATCTAAAGATGATTTTTCTTTCTAAAATTTTTACAAATTAAATAAAGAAGGGCTGTAATAAAATTATTGCCCTTTTTATTTTTTAAAATTAGAATGAAGTGTAGATAATATCTTAAACTTCTTGAATCAATCCAAAAGGAAGCGGTGATCTATTGCCAACAATACCAATTGTGTGTAACAAATTATAGCCGTTTTCCAGACATTACTCCTATGCTAGTTATTGCTTGTATTTTTTTTGACCAGATGATTTTTTTAATCAATCATGGTGTTATCATATTGTTGTATGCGCTGAAAGTGATTGTCTAAATGTTGACGCATCGCATTTCGAAATACTTCGGGAGTACCGACTTTTAAAATATCGACAAGCCCGCGATGGGATATAAAGTTTTTTGAATTGGATTTTTCAATCAACATTCCACTTGAGTGAACGAATTTAAATACAGGTAAAAGTAAATTCTGAAAATCCTTTAACATAATATTGCCACTAATTTCATAAAGCTTTCCATGAAAAGCAACTTCGATTTCAATGTCAAATATACTATTGTCTAAATCAATAGATTCTTTTGAAACAATAGCTTCCAATTCTTGAATATCTTCGGGAGTAATGCGTTGATACAATAAATCAGCCATTCCAAGCTCTAAAATTAAGCGCATTTCGAATAAATCACGTAATGTTTTATCATCCATAATGGTTGGATAAAGCGATTTTTTCATTGGACTGATTAAATCGGGACTTGTTAATACTGCTCCTCTATGTTTTTTGGATTCTACCAACCCGACTAATCTTAATCGCAACATAGCTTCACGTATTACTGTGCGACTCACCCCTAAAGTTTCAGCCAATTCTAATTCTTTTGGAAGTGCATCTCCTATTTTTAGCCCTTGACTTATAAATAGATTGATGATTTCTTTCTCTACTTTATCCACTAAAGAAGAGGTGTCAATGGTATTTACAAAGTTGATTAATGTTGAATTTGTGCTCATAAAAGTGCTTGTATACGCTTAAAAACAAATATACACATAATTAATAACAACTATGTTATACATAATGTTAAATATTTGTTGCTTTTTACAAATTAATTTATTTAGATTTGCTTTATGTAATACTTAATAATAACCAATATGTATTCAAACCGCAAATTAAAACATTTATTAATTTGGTCTATGCTAGCAGGAAATCTAGCTTTAGTGCATGCACAAGATCGAAACATCCAAGGTAAGGTTAGGGACGCCGTTACGGGAGAGGTGCTCAGTAATGTCACAGTCAGTGTAAAAGGGAGTAAACAATCCTTACAAACTAGTGCTGATGGATCATTTATTTTACCGACTCATCCAAATACAGTCTTAATCATCACTTCTACAGGGTATAAATCTCAGGAAGTAAAAGTTGGTCAAGGGGAAACATTGGATATCAAATTAGAATTATCAAATCAACAAATTGATGAAGTTGTTGTGGTGGGTTATGGTACACAGAGCAGAAGAAGTGTAACAGGTTCTATTTCTAAATTGGATAAAGAAGTACTTCAAAATTCGCCTAGATCTAATGTTGCAACTGCACTTCAAGGAAGTATTCCAGGATTACAGGTTGTTAATAAATCTGGTCAACCAGGTGCAGCTCCTATGTTAAAGTTAAGAGGTGGGGCCTCTATCAATAATCCGGGAGCACCGCTAGTTATTGTTGATGGTGTCATTCGGGATCTGAATGATATCAGTTCTGAAAACATTGAGTCGATTGATTTATTGAAAGATGCTTCTGCGACAGCTATTTACGGCGCTAGAGCAAACAATGGAGTGCTCTTGGTGACCACTAAAACAGGGAAGGCAGGCACTTCTAATATATCCTACAAATTTGTCGGAGGCTTTAATCAGCGCCGAGCAGGTTATGAATATATGAATGCGGGTGATTATATCCAGTATACGCGACAAGGCTATTTAAATGCTGGGCGCTCATTGCAATCTGTCAATAGCTCAAGGGGATTGGGTATTTCACCAGATCCTGCTTACAATTTGGCATTTGATATTAAAAAATTCACAGATGAATTGAAGCCCTTATTAAATCAGGGTTGGAAGCTTGTGGATGATCCCTATGGAGGTCAGATCATTTATAAAGATCATGGTGGTGAAGTGGAAGATGCCTTATTTAGGAATACCTATACAAAAGATCATTATGTAAATGTTTCGGGAGGAAATGATAAAGGGAAATATTTCGCAGCATTCGATGCCTATAATGAAGATGGCGTGATCGTTGGCTCGAGTTACAAAAGATACACGGGTGATATCAATGGGTCTTACAAATTGAAACCTAACGTGGAAGTATCTACCAATGTGACACTTTCCACTGCTTCACAATATGGAACACCTTCTTCTGAAACGAATGCAATCTATAGGACATTAGCGATTTGGCCTACCTTTAACCCATGGATTGATGAAGCTAAAACGCTACCAAATCCTGGAGTTTCAGCTAGTGATGGTAATCCGTTATACTGGTTAGGACGTTTGAAACGTAAAAATGAAACGAACCGTATAGTCGCGAATGCTTCTTTAAAATGGGATATATTTCCGGACCTTTATTTTAAAGCAACAGGCAATGCTTATATGAAAGAAGAGTTGAATGAGTCTTTCCAGATGTCTACGCAAACTTATTCCAATATATTTTCAAATCCACAAACGATAGCTAGTAGCTCAAGAGATGCTATTCGCAATTTGAATAGAGACTTTCAAACACAGTTTAATGGTATCTTAAATTATTCGAAAAGTATTGCAGAAAAGCATAATATGTCTGCAATGGTGGGAGCAGAATATTTTAAAGTGAAGACTGATTATATGCAAGTGTATGGAAAAAATGCACCTACTGATGATATCCCTACGGTCAATGCATCTACGGTTTTCGCAGCTGGAAGTAATACCAGTAATGCATCTGAGTACCGAATCATATCTTCAATGGGACGACTTGCATATGATTATGATGGCAGAATATTGATCAATGCTGTATATCGATTAGATGGGACTTCTATATTAGCACAAGGAAATCGTACTGGATTTTTTCCTGGGGCATCCGCAGGATGGAATATGCATCAAGAAGAGTTTTTTAAGAAATCCGTTCTTTCAAAATATATAACCACCTTCAAACCACGGATAAGTTATGGTGAGAATGGAAATATCGCAGGTCTAGGTCGCTACCAAGTACAAGGAGTATATAATGTGCAGACTAGTTATAATGGTCTTGCCGGTTATTTAAATACTTCACCAGTAAATAAGAATCTAGCTTGGGAAACAAGTAAAACAACAGGTGCGGGTTTAGATTTAGGTATACTGAATAATCGTATTACGGTATTGCTAGATTATTATGATCGTCGTACAAGTAATTTGCTTACCAATTTGCTGTTGCCTAGTTACGTCGGGTTTCCAAACATTACAACGAATTTAGGAACTTTACAAAACAAAGGTTTCGAAGTCGCAATACAATCACAGATTTTAAAAAATCCTGATGGATTTAATTTAAATATTGGTGCAAATGCTGCTTTTGTCAAAAATAAAATATTAGAACTTCCATACAATGGTGTTGAAAATAATAGACAGGGCGGTTTACAGGTTTATGATCCAGCTTCAGGTCAGGTTAAATGGGTAGGTGGTTACCAAGAAGGTCAAACATTAGGTGATATCTATGCTTATAAACAAGTTTCCATCTTTAAAGATGATGCAGAAGTAAGTCAGATAGCGGGCAATAGAACGGATCAAATCGCTGGAATTACTGGACCAAATCTACCTGCAGGTAAAAATGGAAGGATAACGCCCGGTGATGTCAATTGGCTTGATGTTGATGGTAATAATATAATCGATTCTCGTGATCAAGTATATATCGGCAATATCAATCCTAAGTGGACTGGTGGTTTCACTACCAATATGAGTTACAAAGGATTCAATATGTTTTCCAATTGGGAATTTGCATTAGGACATACTATTTATAATGATCTTGTAGCGCGTACATTGGGTAATTATCAAGGAACCTTTAATTATTTAGAATTACAAAAACAAGCATGGTCTCCAACGAATACGGAAACAGATATTCCAAAAGTTTATTTTGCAGATCAAGTTGTGGGATCAAAACAGAATTATACACGGGGTAATAATGGCAACCCAAGTTTGAATAGTAATAATTCTAGATTTTATGAGAAAGGAGATTATTTAGCACTTCGTGAAATTACCCTTTCCTATGATCTTCCGAAATGGTTATACTCAAAAACACATATTCTTTCACGCGCTCGAGTTTATGTAAGTGGAAATAACCTCTTTTATATTACTAAATTTTCTGGTCCGACACCTGAGCCACCAGTCGATGGAAACAATGTAGCAACTGGTGTATATGGGGGTACATATCCGACTCCGAGATCGTATGTTTTGGGCGTTCAACTTTCTTTTTAATTGAATTAATTGAAAAACTATCATGAAAAAAATAATATTAACCTATCTTTTTGTAGGAAGCTTAACCTGTTTGGGATTAAATTCATGTACAAATGATCTGGAACTTACGCCAGTGAGTAACTATAGTGATGAAATTTACTGGAAGACTGCAGATCAATTTGATGCATTTGTCGTCGGTTTACATTCTAGATTTAGAACACATGAGCGTAATTTTTTATTTTTAGGTGAAATGCGTGCCGGGCTTTTCGGTAATGATCCAGGGACTACAGCATCTTTCACTGGAGAAGCATCACAAGGTCTGGAACGAATGTGGCAACACAATTTGGATATGGATAATTCTGGAGTAAGCAACTTTGGAGGATTATATGATCAGATCAACCAGCTTAATCTGATGATTAACAAATTGAACAGTACCAATGTATTGACTGAAGGAACAAAAAACTATTATCTGGGTATTGCTCATGGCATGCGTGCATTTTACTATTTCCAATTATATCGGACTTGGGGAGATGTTGTTATTCAGATAGAGGCTATCGATAAGATTGAAGTTTCCAATCTTGCAAAAGCAGCCTCTCCTGCAGCAGAGGTAATGGCGCTGATTAAATCAGATTTGGATCAATCAGTTTCAGCTTTTGGAACAGATTATAGTATTAAGCAAGAACGTTCATTTTGGTCTAAAAGTGCTTCTTTGATGCTCAAAGCAGAGGTTTATTTGTGGTCAGCACATCGTGAGGGTGCCAAATCAGATGCTACTATTGCGAAAAACGCTCTTATAGATGTAAAATCTAATTTACCTTTAGCTTTGCAAACAGACTTCAATAGTGTTAATGATGTGAAAAGTAAAGGAAATAATGAGATGATATTTGTGCTTAGGCATAAACTGAATGAAGCCACCCTTGGATTTATTACTGATTTTGTTCCTAATGCAAATATTCTTGTTAATTTCTCTGATTCCTTGGCTAAACGTCAATTTAGCGTGACGCAGGATAATTATGGAGGTTTATTACGGATTCCAACTCGTATCAGTACTTATCGTAATTATCATGATTTAGACACGCGTAAAAATAGCTCTATTCAGGCTGCATATAATAAAGATAATGCAGGAAATTATAAAATTGCAGGTTGTTTTCTAAAGAAGTACCAAGGAGAGCAGAATGCAGGGGCCCGAGCTTACACGAATGACTATCCAGTATATCGTTATGCAGATCTTTTATTATTGTTGGCTGAAGCAAAAGTCATTCTAGGAGAAAGCCCAAAAGAAGAAATAAATCTAGTACGTAACCGTGCATTTGGTATTCATTATACGGAAAGTGTGTTTGGCTATCCAAATCAATCCGTTGATAAAGATCCAAATGAAGCGATTTTACAAGAACGTAAATTCGAATTTTTAGGGGAGGGTAAGTATTGGTACGACTTACGCAGGTTTGGTAATCAATACGTGTTTTCACGTACAGGTTTATCGGCACAAGAAGCTTTCAAATTGCTTTGGCCGATTGATCGAGCTTCACTGACAAATAACAGAGCTCTTAAACAGACTGTTGGTTATCCTGAATTTTAATAGTCTGCCCATCCCTGATAGGCTATTATTTTAATAAAAAACATATCCTGCCCCATGTAGTAATTGAAATGGGGTGGGATCATATTTAACTGAAAACATAAGTATATATTTATGATCACTCAAAAAATCGAGGGCTTAATTGCAGCTCCTTTTACGCCATTTAATGAAAATGGAACATTAAACTTAGCGCAAATACCCAATTATTATCAATCTTTAAAAAATAATAATGTGAAAGGGGGATTTATCTGTGGCTCAACGGGAGAAGGGGTATCTTTAACCTTTCAAGAAAAGGTTGAGGTGTTAAAAGCCTGGGCTAAACTCACGGTAAAGGATCCAGATTTCATATTGATGGTATTATTAGGAGGTACTAATATTCGGGAGTGTGTTGAATTGGCTAAAATTGCTCAACAGGAGGGTGCTGATGCTGTTTCATTTACATCTCCATATTATTTTAAACCTGCGAATGTAGAACAATTGGCCAAATGTTGCGCTGAAGTTGCAGCAGCGGCACCCCATACTGCTTTTTATTATTATCATATACCTGTATTGACTGGCGGAAATTTTGCAATGCTTGACTTACTAAAAGCAGTAGATGGTAGTATCCCAAATTTTGCAGGTATTAAATATACCCATGAAGATTTTATGGATTTTTTATCGTGTATGAATTTTGCTGGACGTAAATATGATATGTTGTGGGGAAGAGATGAAAATATGCTGTCATCCCTTGTTTTAGGAGCAAAGGGTGCAGTTGGGAGTACTTATAACTACGCAGCACCATTATATTATGAATTGATAGAAGCATTTAATGAAGGTGACTTTGAACGAGCTAACTTGCTACAACAAAAATCTATAGATATGATTACTTTATTGGGGAAATATGGTGGTATATCTGTAGGAAAATCTTACATGAAACAAATTGGAATCGATTGTGGTGTATTTAGGCTTCCTGTCAAAAATATGTCTATTGAACAATATCAAACCTTTGAAAAAGATGTTGCTCAATTGAATTTTCACACATTTTGTTCAAAGTAGTCGTTAACTTCTATCAGAACGGTATCAGTTACAGCCTGCATAATGGGCAGTTCGTGTGAAAAAGTCGATTCCCTTTTATTTATGATAAAAAGGAATCGACTTTACGGTATATTGATATTATTTATTTAGCAGGAATCAGGCTGATTGAACTGATCTCTGGAAGCATGTTTCCTTTGATTTCAAGTGCCTTAAGTTCAACCTTTAAAGCAGTATCACCCAGCGATTGCTGAGAGATTTCGAATGTTCCAATTTCCATATCTACAAACTGATTGCCTTTAGCATCATTAAGTTGGTATGACAATTTGTTGTTTCCAAATGAAAGTGAAATTGTACCTGACTTTTGTTCATTAGGGAGATAATTGACGATTACTTTATAAGTGCCGGGACGTTGTATTTTTATATCCCATATCACTTGGTCACCTTTATTTGACCAATCACCTATTGCATTAGGACGATTGGGATTATGTGTTGTAGCACCGATAAGTTTAATTCCTCCAGCGCCAATTAATTTGGCATTATTTGCCGTCAATACTATTCGACCGTCTTTTTGAGTGCGTATCTGCTGTCTTATAACTTCTGGCAAACCATTAATTTCGGCTACGATCACCAATGGCATTTGACCTTTAAAATTAGTTGGTAATTGAATTGTTTTGCCAGCAGATGTCTTTGTAATTTTTAAAGACTTTTTAGAATTTCCTATTACATATGCTTTACTGATCGCACTTGACAAAGGCACCTCTATGGCTCCATTTTGTGGAATATCAAAAATATGGAAATAAAGCTTTTTACCCTTCTGAGTACAGTATCCCCAGTCAAGACCTTGAAATGGGCTTGCTGTAGTACCGTAGATTGCTTCACTATTAACTTTCATCCATTGTCCAATATCTTGAAGCAATTCCACTGCTTTTTCAGGTATTACACCTTCGCCATCTGGTCCTACGTTAAGTAAAAAGTTTCCACCTTTACTAACAGTTTCAATAAATAAACGCATTGTTTTGTCGAAAGATTTCCAGTTTTGATCGTGTGCACTATATCCATAACTTTCATTCATCGTGTGGCTCACTTCCCAGTCCATACCCGGAAGACCGGTTGGTGGTATATATTTTTCGGGAGTGCCTATATCTCCATTTTTATTTTCTAGGCCATCCCAGAATCTATTGTTAACGATAATTTGTGGTTGCCACTTGATTAAATCTGTCAAGATACGCTTTGTTCCCCAGCTTTCGCCTTCTCTGTTTTTACTACTAAAGTCTAGCCATAAGACATCTAAACCACCATAATTATTAGCAAGCTCTTTGACCTGCCCATATAAATAATCTTTATAGACTTCATGATTGGGCTTATAGCCAGTAGGGTTGGGGTTTAAATAGGAAAGACCTTCGTAAGAGTCCGGATGTTGCCAATCCAATAATGAATAGTAAGCACCTGCTTTTAATCCTTTAGCGCGAAAAGCTTTAACGACTTCTCCATAAAGATCATGTCCTTTAGGTGAAATATTAGTACCTCCTGTGATGTCATTTTTTAATGAATAAGGTTGTTGACTATTAAAAATGGAGAATCCTTCGTGGTGACGTGAGGTTATAATAACATACTTCATACCTGCTTCCTTAGCTAAAGATGCCCACGCATTAGCATCAAATTTTGAAGCTGTGAATTTTGGTTTTAATACTTCAGCATAAGTTTTACTTGGCACTTTGGCCCAAGCTTGTATCCATTCGGCATAGTGTTGTGGATATTGTTTTCCATCCCAACTACCCCCAGCAGCACTGTAGAGCCCCCAATGGATAAATAGGCCAAATCGAGCCTCTCTAAACCATTCCATACGACTATCTTTTGTTTCTTTCCATCCAGATACCCCTTCGTATGGAACAGATTGCGCATTGGTCGATAATACAGCTGTCGATAATAATCCTAAAAGAGCAATTTTCTTAATTATTTTCATTTAGTTTTTATGGTTTATGTTGATATTATATATTTACTATAGAATATCCTTTAACTTTTATTCTTTATCAGTTCCAAAGAAAATGAATTATTTTTTATTTGTAAACTTTGGAATATGAATGTTACCATAATTATTTAGAACATATTTTTTTTTGTGAATGATGCTAATCATTGTAAGAAATAAGTTTAATTGGTGTGCTAAATCTACCAATTTCCATTTCTTTTCGATAGGTTCTCGGATTTTTATTCAAAATTTAACAAACTTATTGAAGTTTGTTAAATTTTGATAACCGCTAGCATAACATACCTCTGAAATATTCAGACTCTTATCTTCCAGCAATTTGCAGGCATGTCCTACGCGTGTTTCATTTACAAATTTAGAAAACGATTTTTGGGTGTGTTTTTTGAAAAACCTGCAGAAAGCATTGGTAGTCATGTCTCATAAAACGGAGAGACAATTGCGATATGCCTTTCTTAGGACGTGATCATCATACGGATGCCTATACAATCTGGATGGCAGGAGGGCGGAGTCAAGAAAGGGGTAACTTATGGAGAGACCGATGAAATCGGGTTTATAGGTGTAAGCGCAAGATCATCCGTTCATGGTGTACATGCGAAAATGCTTCATTTGCTCGGTTTCGATCATGAAAAATTTACTTATGAATTTCAGGCCCACTATTCCGTATAACGGATGTTGAAGGTAACCTGATTAGTGCAGTTGTTTAATAAATAATTGGAATGAAATATATATACAGCATGATGCTTTTTATTTTATGGGTTGTACCAAATCAAGCTCAAGTGAATAATAATTTAAAAATAAAGTTTTACTGTACCAATTAGGGTATGTCAGAGTCATGGGACAGCTACTGTGCTCGAGTAAGTCAGGCTGGATACGATGGTTTAGAGACCTGGCTTGCAGCATTAGGAGAAGAACGTACAGCCATGTTTACTGCTTTAAAAACACATAAGCTCTCCTTGGACTTATTAAGTGGAGGAGGAGGTTCTAATTTTGAGCAGTATCTGGCTTCTTTTATAAAAAATGTTGAGGATGCCGCGCAGCAACAACCGGATTATATTAATTGTCATACTGGAAAATAGTATTATACGTTTGAACAAAATAAAGCTCTAATTGATGAAGAAGAAGCCATTTCTAAAAAAACGGGTATCCGAGTTAGACATGAAACACACCGTGGCCGATTTAGCTTTGCTGCACATATTACAAAAAAGTATTTAGAAGAGATTCCACATTTGCGTTTAACATTAAATATATCACATTGGTGTAATATTCAGGTAAAGTGTCATTATGCGCGAATAGATTCAAGTATTGAATTTTTTATATAAATCATTTTTTTCTAAAAATATTACTCTTTATGCCATTTCATCATCAGCTCAGTTTCTCCTGTTTCAGCATCTATCAATTCTGAAACCTTCGCAAATCCCTTTTTTTGATAAAATGCTACACTTGGTCTGTTATTTTTGTAAACTTTAAGTTGAAGATCATCTCGCATTTTTTTGACATGATTTAACAGTAATGTTCCTATCCCTTTACCTTGATGTGTTGGTGAAACAAAAATAGCCGCAACCTCATTCTCTACTAGTGCAATAAAACCTGAAATTTCTGCTTCATGGGCTAATAAGTATATTTCTGATGCGGGTAAATACTGTGTTCGCATTGCTGTTTTATTTGTTTCCCAATATTCTTTTTTAATAAAGTTATGAGCTTGCTGTGATGCCTCATACCAGATTTCGACAAGCTGATCTAGGTCAGCGTCGCCTGCTTTTCTAATCATTGCATTATTCATAATCGCGTATTTTATTGCGTGTTTATGTTTCAGTATAAATGTAGGGTATTCCCATTAAACTCTCTCATTCAAAAATAGCACAGTTATGTTGGCTTTTGAATTGTTTCTGTTATTTTTAACCAGTCGACATAGTTTATTACCCCTAATTCAGGAAGTCCTTGCCCCTCTAACATACTGATAAACTCCAAGCTGTTGCCATCAGGATCGTCAAAATAAATCGCGATAGCAGGCATCCATGCAAAAACCATAGGCTCTGCACTGCCGTTGTTTAAAAAGTTGTAAGGCTTTAAATCATTTTTTTCTAGCCATGATACTGCACTGTCACGTATAAACTCCAAATCACATTGAAATGCAAAATGTCTTTTTTGTATAGGTGAAGGTTTTTCCCATAGTCCTAGCATCGCTTTTTTAGCAGGTGTCAACCAGAGAAATGCGATGCGACGGGGATGGTCGATGTGAGCCAATTCCAAATTTAGGATATTGGAATAAAATGCAATTGCTTCTTCCATATTGCTTACTTCAATATGGGTTTCAAATAATCCTTTAATCATATTTTCTTGATTTTGATTTAATCAAAGCTAATAAGAATATGATCATTTGTAGATAGCATATATGCTGTAAAACAGACCTTTTTTACGGTTTTGATCGGTACTCGGTAGGAGTCATACCTCTCAATTTGTAAAAGAGTCGTGAAAAGTGATTGGCTGTGTCAAAGTTGAGCATGAGCGCAATTTGTTTGATATTCATATCTCCATACTTTAGTAAGCGCTCAGCCTCAACCATAAGCTGATTTTGAATTAAACGGAGAGCAGAATATCCAAGTTGATCGTGTACACATTCGCTTAGGTATTTAGGTGATATATGAAGTTTATCAGCATAAAAAGCGACATCTTTAGCTATTTTAATATGCTCTTTTAATAAGGTTCGAAAGCGTTGTGTAATTTGATATTTTCGATTAATGGAAGTATCCGAATTGATTAAACAAATTTCACAGATCCGGTTATATTCGTATAAAAGTTGGATAAGATAGAGACGAATCATGTCTATTCCAAATGGTTTATCATGATCGACTTCTAATTTTATTTTTTTAAACTTATAGTAAAAATCATGAAATTCAGTCCTTTTTAACGGAAACGTTGGCGCATATTCTGGATTTATAAATAAGAGGTCGTTCAGAATATTGGTTTCAAATATACCTGTAGATAGTAGTGTGCTTTCAAAAGTGATGATCTGCGCCGCATAATCGTGACTTGGACGCTGTAAAGAATAGGTAGATAAAGGTGGGATTATAGTAATAGAACTTTTCGTTATTCGAAACGAATGATGATCGATCTGTATTTCACAAAATCCTTTCATTCCTAAAATAAGCACATAACAGTTTGTTCTATGATGCTTTATTGCATAGAATTCTGATGCAGAGCATAATTCTATTTGTACGGTACTATCATTTTTCAATGTGTTAAAGAGTTCTTTTTGAGTCATTATTTACTATTATATCCTTAGTAAAGGTTTTATTTTCCTTTAGTTTATCTATTCCTGGTCTGACTTGTGGCAGATAACAAAAGTACAGCATATCTTCAGTAAATTTTCATGTATTCTTATGATAAAAAAACAAACCCCTTAAATCAATGACTTAAGAGGTTGTTGTCGATTAGTAACCAGGGTTTTGTTCTAGCTTATTGTTTCCAGCAATAGCTTGGTTAGGAACAGGGAAACGGTTGAGATGTAAGCTACTAGAGGGGGAGTGATCCCACCATTTTTCTGTCGTAAAGGCTTTCCATCTGATGAGGTCAGTTCTTCTACGACCTTCTCCTATAAATTCGATACTCCATTCATCTAGAAAACGATATTTATCTATATTAGCAATTGTGACTGGATTTAAATCGATATTGTCTTTAAAATTTCTTTTTCTGACCTCATTGATCAACGTGACAGCTTTACTTTTATCTCCGATACGAAATTCACATTCGGCTAACATATAATAGATTTCCGCTAATCGGATCACCGGCATATCTGCGCCCCATCGCAATGTATTATTAGCTAGATTTGGAATAGGAACTTTTACTAGACGAATTCCAGTATTTTCTTCGCCTTCGGACATCTTTGATGGAAGTTGAGCCACGGAGCTGTATTTTTTTCCTGGACCGACTTCTGAAAAACGTGCCACCTGATCTACAAAATTCAAAGGCTGTTTATTATATTCTTCACCGCCAAGAATGGCTTTCCCGTCTGGAGATAGATGAGGTCCCACGATGAACATACCTTCATAATTTTCAGTACCTAAATAGTGATAGGGGTTCTTTCGAAAATCTCCGGTAGTGAATGCTTCATAGGGCGATCCTAATTTAAAATCACTGCTGTAAAGTGTACCATCTGGTTTTCTAGAAGGAGTAAGGTGGGCACCATTATTCCCGCCCATATCTTGACTAAAATATTCACGTGTATTGTAATGGTAGAAGTCCGCATAAAACCAATTGTATTCTAACATTTTAAATTCTGAAGGCATAGACCATATGATTTCTGGAGAACTGTTGTTTTTGAAGCCATGAACTCCATTCCAGGTTGGGTCTAATTGATAATCACCATATTCTTTATTGATGAGCGCTTGACTTAATTTTCTACTTTCCTCATACATCGGTTTACCAATATAAGTTTCCGCATTAAAATACAATTGAGCAAGCATCGCCGCTACAGCAGCTTTTCGTATTGCCCCTTCTTCTTTATCACCAGCTTTTTTTGCAGGTAAATTATTCATAGCTGCGCTCAGTAACTTTTCAATATGTAAAAAGAGTTCCTGTTCCGTATTTCGAGGAAGTGACTCTTGATCTAGTGATTCAAAAATAGGCATTCCACCAAAATAGTCCAATCCTCTTAAATAGAAGTAGGAAATTAATGCATCGAGTTGAGCCATATCAGCATTTTGGCGTTCAGCAGTTAAAGCAAATTTTGTATAGTCCAATTTAGAAAGATCATTTTTGGTATCCAAAGCAAGAGCAACTCCCATGAGCGTTCCACGCCATGTTCCCCAGATCCAACCGTCATCTGCGGTCCATTTATGATAATGATATCGTTCATTTTCTCCGCCATTATACCAATGTCTGCCCTTTGTCGTGATCGCAAAGTTGTCAGCAGTATACTCTTGTAGTCTCCAGCGATCTTCTCCCAAGTACCACTTGGCATGTGTAAAAGGTCTAAACAAGGCTGCTTTAATATCTTTTTCACTTTTATAAAATGTTTCAGGAGTGACAGAACTATAAAATTCCTGATCTAATTTGGTACAGCCCTGAAAGATGAGTCCTGCAGATAGTGTTAATATCGATATGTATTTTTTCATGATTTTATTTTTAAAAATTAATTTGTAGACCCATCATAAAAGTTCTGGTTTTTGGATAGACATTTCTTTCTTCAAAACCAGGTTCAAGTCCATTGATGTTCACCTCCGGATCCAATCCTGTATAATTTGTAAATACAAATAAGTCCCTTGCAGTAGCATAAATACGAAGTGATTTTATCGGTTTGATTACATTGTTATTGAATGAATATCCAATATTGAGCGCGTCAACCTTTAAGAATGTGCCTTTTTCAAGCCAGTAATCACTCAATTCTTTTTCACCTTTGATATTTTTATGTTTATCGTAGGCTTCTGCCAAGACATTCTGTCCTTTCACATTAGGCAGGCTGTAGTACATATTGATCATATTAAAGACATCATGGCCTATCCAACTACGCATATAGATACTTGCATCCCAGTTTTTATAAGAGAATTGATTGTTCCAAGATAATTGAAGCGTTGGGATCGCATTGCCGACGAAGGCTTTATCGCCAACAGTTTTACTTCGTTCTCTAACGTCAAATATATTTCCATCTTTGTCGTATAGCTGCCAGTAACCATCATCTGTAAATCCTGCAAATTTCCAGATATAAAATCTTCCTATATCTTCGCCCGGATAAAGTCTCACTGCTGATCCAGGGGAGCCTGGTGCAGGGAAGTCTTTTCGATCAGTAAATGTTTGGCTACCCACAGGGTATTGAGGGTGCTTTTATTATGAGAAGCCACAATACCGGTACTATACGTAAAGTGCTCCTTGGATACTGCTTTATAATTTAATTCAAATTCGTAACCTGTATTTTGCATGCTTCCAACATTCATGGTTGTTTTATCATGGATTGCTGGTGGCTGGGAGACGCTGATGTCATAAATAAGGTCATCTATTTTACGCTTATAGAAGTCAATTCTTCCGCTCAATTTATTTTCTAGAATTGAAAAATCTAGACCCAGATTATACTCTTTTTTAACTTCCCATTTGATATCAGGATTTTGATTGTGCATGACACCGTATGTTCTAAACCAATTACCATCTTGTAAGAACCAAGTATCAGCACTGTACATTCGGCTCGCTACTTTAGCGTCAAAACCTTCATTTCCGGTTTCACCATATCCTGCTCGTAATTTTAGATCATTGATAAAACTAACATCTCTTAAGAAGGGTTCTTGTGAGATACGCCATCCTGCAGATAGACCAGGAAAGAATCCCCATCTATTTTTGGGAGCAAACTTACTAGAGCCCTCATAACGCGCTGTCGCAGTCAGAATATAGCGATCCAAATAAGAGTAATTGACACGACCAAAAAAAGCAGCTAATTTCACCCAAGGGTTGCGCCATGAACCCATACCTGCTCTACCTTCGACTAAGTAGCTCCCTGTTCCCATATCATTTTCTTTAATGCCATCTACAGGAAAATCAGAGTTATTGGCTGAAAATCCTTGACCATTAAAATCTTGATAACTGTAACCTGCGACCGCATTTACCGCATGATCTGCCCATCGATTATTGTAATTAACCGTCCATTCAAATACCCGGTCATTATATTTGTTATAGTATTGTGAAGCATTTCCATCTACACCATCCTGCCTTGATAATCGATGTTGAGCGGATCGATAATAAGTGCCATGTTCAGAATTGTTTTTCACCCCAATTGTTGCACTTGTGGTTAGATGTTCCGTGAGATTGAGCTTTAACGTGCTATTGGCTAACAGATATTTAAATTGTTTTAAATCTGATCTCAGTTTCACTTCGGCCACTGGATTCCAATAATCATATCCACCTACTAGAACATTAAATCCGCTGACATCATTTACATCGTAAGGAGTTTCTGTTGGATTAAGCACCATTGCCATATTGAAAATATCATTATTGCTTCCAAAGGCTTTTGCTTCATTGTAGCTTACATTAGTGTTTAATTCAGCAAACCCGTCAAAAAACTTAAAGGATGAATTGATACGTCCACCTATTTCTTCCCTTTTAGATGTAATGGCCATACCAGTAGCATCTCTTTTTGTAAAGGTGGTGTACACATTGGCATTTTCAGATCCACCACTGATGTTTACCACTTGTCTATGGCTAAATGGATTGTTATTTGTCACTTCATCGTACCAATCAGTTTTGTGCCCAAGGTCATTCCCAAGGCCATATTCAATAAATTTTTCGGCAGATAGGACTTCAGGTTTTTTGCGCACGGTTTCGATGAAATATTCTGAAGTAAAATTGACTTGTGCTTTTCCTATTTGAGGTCTTTTAGTTGTAATTAAAATAACCCCACCAGAAGCTCTAGTTCCATAAATCGCTGCGGCCGAAGCGTCTCGCAGCACATTAATCGATTCAATGTCTTCCTTAGCAACCGAATTAATATCACCACCAGGTACACCATCAATCACAACCAAAGGACCCTGAGATGCATTGACTGAATTAACACCTCGTAGTTGCAAGGAAATTCCCGCGTTGGGATCAGTCCCGTTGGTCGAGATGACGCTTAGCCCTGGAACTTTTCCTTGGATAGCAAGTAATGGTGATACCGTACCTGCGACCATGTCTTTTTGTTTGATGGTGGATACAGCACTTGTAAGTTCTTTTTTATCGATGGTACCATAACCTACTACGACAGCTTCTTCTAAGCTTTGTGCTACCGATATCATTTTGATATTGAGGGTGGTTTCGCCATTATATCGAACCTCTTGTGTTGTAAATCCGATCATATGGATGGAGATCACTTCATTTTTTTTGACATTGTTCAATTTGAAAATACCATTCTGGTCCGAAGCGGTACTTTTTGGAGTACCTTTGACATGAATCGTGGCTCCGGCTAAAGGGTTTCCAGCTTCATCGGTGATACTACCGCTAAGTACTGACTGCAACTCATTACTGTACTGGTTCATAGGCGATGCCATAGATGTGATCGCGTAAAAATTGGTACTAAACAGCAATAATTTGGTAGCTACTTTAAAATTGTTGATTTTAAATTTCATAAGCTAAAATGTTTATAAGAGGTGTTTAAAATTATTGGTGAAGATTATTTCGAGTATAATCCGTTCGATATTGAAGTCAATATGCCGTAGCAATAATAGGAGCTTATTAAGTATATAATAATTATCATAGTTGGTTTGGTTATAATCCTCAAATTGAGAAATTTTTAAACCTTAAACCTTATGGTGAGACATTTTGATATGATTATGAGACGATTTGCTTATGTTTTATCTTTTTAAGTAAAAAAGTATAAATTTATAAGAAAATAAGATTAATCTCACTTTTTGTATTTGATGGTACTAATCTCGTGTGTTAAATATTGTTATTGGATTAAGAACAAGCATTATGGTCTGCTTATTTCAAATTATGATTGCGTAATTTAAAGTTGATTGGAGAAAAATTTAAATTTAGATGTACAACTGGATTGTATTTCTATGTTTAAGGAGTCTACAGATCAATTGTGTTTATTAAAGGGAAATAGACTTTTAGATAAATAAAAACCATGATCATTTAGATCTGATAATGTCTTCACTCCATTTACATTTTTTTCGGTGGATCAATCATACCTTTTTTATTATCCAATAAGAAAGCAAGAGTAGCGCCAGCGATATAACCTATTAAATCTGACCATAGAAATCCTTGTCCAAATATCAGACGGAGTACTGGGTTATTTCTGATATAGATCAAAAAGGGAATTTGTACCAATTGCAAGCATTCAATGAAAAAACAAAAAACAAGCGCTATTGTAATGGAGAATAAATTTGAACGATCATAAAATAGTAACCTACAGAACCAGTAGACCATCACAGCATAAAGTATATCACCCGTTACAGCTGGAATAAAGGTCAATTTTCTAGAAGCTAAGCCTACTATTATTGTTGTTATAGCAAGCAAAAGATATCTTATCTTTTTATTTCTCAGGTTAGTTATCATGAATGATTGCGATTACTTTTTTTTGATATTAACGTCAAGAATTTTTAATTACTATCCTTGTAAACCTCTCTTAGGCTGATCTTAATTGCGAAAGTAGTTAAATATTTCGGAGAAGTGAATAAGTTGGACAATAGAAGTTGAGTAGTGAGAGTAGGAACAATTGTGTACTTTAGCCAATAGCAATACAATTGACTATGGATGATTTTTTGAAACAGGTAAATTCTTATTACCCCCTTTCAGAGCAAACAGCTGATGCTGTTAAAGCTATTTGCAAAATACAATCTTTCAAAAAGAATGATTTAATCTTAAGCGCGGGTGATAGGGCACGATATTATTATTTCATCCGCAAAGGTTTGTTGGGGTATTATACTGTTGATGACGATGGTCATGCTATTTTCAAACTGTTTTTTGAAGAAAATAGCTTTGTTGCTTCTACCTCGGCGATCATTGAAAATAAACCCAGTACCTTTAGTATCGTCGCTTTAGAAGATTGTGAATTAGTGATGTATCCTGCTCAAGCTTTCCGTGAGCTACTGGTCAAACATCATGATTTGGCATTGTTTCAAATTCATTATTTAGAGAAAAATTGGGTTGTGAAGAAGGAACCTTTAGAAATTGGTCTAAAATGGGATACAGCAAAAATCCGTTACATTAAACTCTATGAAAATCAGAAATTATATCAACGACTTAAACAACATCATATTGCTTCCTATTTAGGTATTACACCAACTCAATTAAGCCGTATACGTAAAGAGTTAAAATTCTAATTTCTCAACATATGTAAACGTTTTTCATCTTTTGAACCTAGACCTTTGTCCTGGATTAAAATAAAAAGAAGATGAAAAAAACAGCAATGACATGCTTTATTTTTGTAATTATACTACCTGTTTTTGGACAACAGATTATCCATGAGCAAGTATATAGTGCAAAAATGCAAAAGAAAGTTCCGGTAGTCATCATCACGCCTGACATCGTAGAAGGGAAAAGCTATAAAACGGTTTATATTTTACATGGCTATAGTGGCAATTCCGAAAGAACTTATCAGCGGGACATACCCGATTTAATCACAAAATCGCAGTCTTTTCAAACCATCTATATTTTACCTGATGGTCATTTTAACAGCTGGTATGTCGATAGCCCAATTGATCGCGGATCTCAGTATCAAACTTTTATAGGAGATGAATTGGTGAAGTATGTAGACGCTCATTATCCAGTCGTTTCTAATAGGGCAAATAGGGGTATTTTGGGATGGAGTATGGGTGGTTATGGTGCAATTAATATAGGTGTTACCTTTTCACATGTATTTTCTCTAGTGGGGAGTTCATGTGGTGCATTGGATTTTGCCCAATTTGGTGAAGCCTATCATCAATATCAAGTTGATCAAGTTTTAGGTGCATATCAACAATTAGATCGATCATATTTAACTTCCAATAAGATTGGGAAAATGAAAAGTGCAGATCAGTTTTATATTTTAGACTGCGGTATTGAGGATGACCAGATGATCGGTATGAATAGAAGCTTTCATAATCAATTGATAGAGGCACATGTGGACCATATTTATCAAGAATCAAAGGGTGCTCATGATACCTCTTATTGGAGCAGATCGCTTTCTAATCAATTAGCCTTATTTGAAAACTACTTTTATTATGAAAAATTTTAGAGCAGTTATCTATGTGCTATTAGGAGCCATTAGTTATGGATTATTGGCGACCATTGTCAAATACGCAAATGGTTTAGGTATAGGGACAAGCGCACTTACATTTTGGCAATTTTTTATCGGATTTATATTTTTATTAGGGCTAGACTTAATTTGGAAAAAAAGATCAAGTGAGGCGAACATAGTAGTATCTTTTAAATCAAAGTCAACGTTGCTGCTTTGGGGAACTTCGCTTGGACTTACCACCACGCTATACTATCTATCGATTCAATATGTTCCAGTATCCGTAGGGATTATACTGCTTATGCAGTCCATTTGGATTAGTCTTATTGTTGAAGTTGTCGTTCATAAAAAAAGACCAAATACGACTAAGATTATCGGTGTGATCATCGTTTTGATTGGTACAGTGCTTGCAACAAACATTTTTGATGCGGAGCTTAACCTCAGTTTAAAAGGTCTTTTATTGGGGCTAGGGGCAGGAGCTTCCTATACGTTATCACTCTTTGCCTCAAGTTCTGTGGCCTTGGATGTGCCTAGTCATATCCGAAGCAAATATTTAGTTATGGGAGGTTTACTTTTGATTATTATGTTTTGGAATATCAGTATTGTTCAACAAATGACTTTAGATAGTTTATATTGGGGAATTGTGATTGCTATTTTTGGGACTATTTTACCACCGCTTCTTTTCACGAAAGGTATTCCACAGGTCGGAATTTCGTTGGGTAATATTTTCGCTAGTCTGGAAATTCCTGTATCGATTCTATCAGCAGTTATCATTTTACATGAGTCTGTTGTCATGGTTCAATGGACTGGGATCACATTGATTTTGTTTGCAATTGTATTAATGAATAAAAAAATAAAAACTGGTCTTAAATGATGATGATGCAGTCTAATCATAGATACGTTTGTATGTTACAAACGTATATATGATGATATATATTGAATCAGCAATAGTTAGATAAAGATTCTTATTTTTTTAAACAAATTAAATTTTATTAGTTTAACCATGATGAAGTCCGCTATTACGTTCTATTTTAAAGCAATCTTTTTATCCATTTTAATTTTGTATCCGTGTACGGAGGATATTTAATATTGGGTTCAGCCCATGTCGCTTTTTTTAGTACTGATTTTTGATGTGTGAAACAATGGAATCCAGCTTCACCATGATAGTTTCCGATACCTGAATTTCCCACACCACCAAAGGGAAGAGATTCATTGGCGACGTGCATAATTGTATCATTGATACATCCGCCGCCAAAAGATAAGAATTCCAGAAACATTTCTTTTTCTGATGATTCGTTACTGAATAAATAAGCCGACAGTGGCTTTTCTTGTTGTGTAATGATTTGATAAGTTTGCTCTAGATCGATGTACGTCAATATAGGTAGGATGGGACCAAATATTTCTTCCTGCATCACTTGATCTTCCCAACTGACATCAGTCATAATTGTAGGTGCAAAATGCAACGTTTCAGAATTATTTTTTCCGCTGATATAAGCGATCTTATCTTTATTGATCATCTGCTCAAGACGGTCATAATTGCGTCTATTGATGATGCTGACATAGTGATCTGAATTTTCAGTATAGCGTAATTCTTCTAATACTATTTTGATCATTTGCAATACCTGATCTTGGATAGACTCATGTACATATAGGTAATCTGGAGCGATACAGGTCTGTCCGCTATTGAGAAATTTCCCCCATATCAAGCGTTTAACAGCCACTTTTAGATCTGCCGAGGGGGTTATGATCGCTGGTGATTTACCTCCTAGTTCCAATGTGACTGGACACAAATGTTTAGCAGCAGCTTGATACACGATTTTACCGACTTTAGGACTTCCTGTAAAGAAAATTTTATCATAACGCAGTTCCAAAAGAGCGGTAGTTTCCGGTATGCCACCCTTGATTACATAGAGATACTCTTTTGGGAAATTTTTATTGATTAGCTCTTCCATGAGTAGCATAGTCTGTTCAGGTAGTTCACTTGGTTTGATCATAGCGGTATTTCCTCCTGCTATTGCACTGACCAGCGGCGCTAGTGTTAATTGGTATGGATAATTCCATGCTCCTATAATGAGTGTATTCCCTAATGGATCTGAATATCGATAACTCTTTCCGGGCAGATTTGCTAAATTTGTGCGAACTCGTTTTGGTTTCGCCAGTTGATCGAGGTGCTTTAAATAAAAGTCTATTTCTGAATAGATAATAGTCAGTTCATTGGTATAAGTTTCGAAAGGAGATTTTCGAAAATCTTTGTAAATGGCATTATAGCATTTTTCTTCGTTGGATTTAAGTAGTTCCTTTAATTTGGAGAGTTGTTGTTTTCTGAAATTAATAGATCTGGTCGCTCCTGACAGGAAGAATTGTCGTTGAGACTTATGTATCTGTTGTAAATCCATATATTTAATGTGTGTAGTCTCTATTGCTGTTTTTAATTTTCGACTGCTTTTATAAACTCAGTATCCATAGGGGAAATACTTGGTCCAAAATAATGGGTTAGATTTCCATTCTCATCAACGATATATTTGCTGAAATTCCAATCTGGTGCATGATCATTCCATCCATTGCATGAGGCATTTGTCAACCATTGAAATACGCGATGCTGTGCGCTGTTTTTGATGACAGTAGTTTTTTTGGCAACAGGAAATGTAAGTCCAAAATTTAACTGACAAAATTGTGTAATTTCAGCATCATTACCTTTTTCTTGACTACCAAAATCATTAGCTGGAACAGCAATTATAGCAACTCGATTACCTAATTTTTCATGTAATCGTTGGAGCTCTTCATATTGACGGGTATAACCACAGTCAGATGCTGTGTTTACCAATATTACTTTTTTTCCTTTAAGATAGGAAAAATCTAATTTTTGACCATTGCTTTTTATTATATTTAAATGGTAAAATGACTCCGGAGTTCCTTTTTCGGGTTTGTTGTAACGCATTGTCCCCATCTTTCCTGATTTGGAAATCTTTTTGATCACAGGGTATAGGATATGCATTATTTTTTGCTTTAAATTCATAGTGAAAGACTGTTGATATGCGATGCCGATTATTTTTGTGAAATCGGTCTAAAAAAATATGGACTCCTTTTAAAAAATATTTTGAATAGCGATCTCAGAAACTAAGTTACAAATAAATAGTTTGTCCGTACTTAGATACTTTTAAATGTAGAAGAACAATAATTTTTACACAATAAAGAATAGCATATACACTATTTTGGATAATTAGATTGGATTGTCTAATGTGCTATTTAAAAATTAAATAAAGATATATGAGATGTTATTCATGTTTTGACACAAGATATCTATAATGAGGATAAATTTTTGAAAGTACTTGATCAAGTATTATAAATAGAATTGTTGAGAATAAATGGACTCGTTCGTTCGGATAGATCATTTAAAACAGAAAAAGGAGAAGTATACCTGTTTCCTGCTCCCTTTCTGTTGTACTTGAATGTAATACCCTTTAAAAATTAACGCTTTGAAAGCTGATTATTGATGATCATTAATTCTTCTGAACTGAGATTGATGTCCATGGCTTTAGCATTGGCAATAGACTGCTCAGCATTTCGAGAACCTGCCAATACAACAGTTATAGCAGGTTGAATCGTTGTCCATCGTAATACTAATTGAGCTACAGATACTTTCTTATTTTCAGCAATAGGCTCAAGTGATGTGATTAAATTCTTTACTTTTTCAAGATTAAATTGAGAAAAATATTCTTTACGATGATCATTTTCTTTTAATTTACTTTCATTAAAATATTTACCCGTTAACAAACCTCGTTCCATGGGACTGTAAACGATGATTCCTGTTGTGGTATCTAGCGCATAAGGTACTATATCATGCTCAATACCACGATTGAGCATGCTATAGGAAACTTGATTACTGGCTAATTGGATTGTTTCTGACGCCTCTTTTAGTTGTGCTATGTCGTAATTACAAACTCCGGCAGCGCGTATTTTTCCTTGTTCAATAAGTAGCTCCAAAGCCTCCATAGTTTCGCTGATGGGAGTTGTCGAATCTGGCCAATGTACTTGTAAGAGGTCGATGTAATCCGTTCCCAAGCGTTTGAGACTTTCTTCAAGTTCCTTAATAATATGGGCTTTGGACGTATACCTAAATACAGGAACAACTTTTCCCTGTTCTTCTGCGTCAAAGAAAAAATCGCCTTTACCTCGATTACTACCATCCCAAACTAATCCAAATTTAGTCAATAACTGTATTTTTGATCTATCTTTTCCTTTGATGGCTTCACCGATCATTTCTTCGCTCAAACCAAACCCATAGAATGGAGCAGTATCGATACTGCTAACACCATAATCAAGTGATGCATGTATAGCAGCAATAGAATCTTTCTTTTCATTTCCGCCCCACATATTTCCTCCAATAGCAAATGCTCCGTAAGTGATTGCTGATAATTCTAGAGCTGTATTTCCTAATCTTCTATATTCCATGATGTTCTTTTTTTAAATTAATGCTGTAATCAATATCGTGGGGGGCTCCTGTAATTTTTCTTCTATCAATTTACCAAATGCTTGAATATAAGGTTGTCGGTTGTGATTGTCTAGACCCGATTTTGATTTCCATATCTCGTAGAAGGTAAACAGATTATCATCATCAATAGCTTAATGTAAGCTGTATAATTCACATGCTTCTTCTTGACGTGTTTCTTCAACCATATATTGTAATACAGAAAGGACTTCATCCTTACACTCGCCTTTTGCCTTGATGATGGCTGTTAAATAAATTTTCATGATACTAATTTTTCTGTTACTATTTCTGTGAACACTTTTTCAAGATGATTTTCATAAGCTTGCATATCGCGTAAAATGTCAGCATTTTTTTCAACATCATGAAAGTGAAAACTTTCTAATTTTTCTAGTGATGCAAATGCATTCATGCGATGGAAACCAAATAGCGGTCCCTCGTCTACACTGGTTTGCTTGAAAAACTCTCCGGGTAATGTAAAAGCTGTTTTAGGTGCATTCCAGCTGGATGTAACCATGTATTTTCTGCCCTGTAACATGCCTCCAGTGCCATAGTCGATGTCGGGGTTTTCGGAACGTCTTCCATCATTTCGATAAATTCCTTTTCCATGACCTGCTGTAAATACCTCGTCAATATATGTTTTAAAACCATTTGGAACCTGAAACCACCACATCGGAGTGTGATAGATAATATAATCTGCCCAAACAAATTTCTCCACTTCTGTGTCTTTGTCGTATCCTTCGGATATCGTTGTCACTTTTACCTCCACATCCATAAACTTTTCAAAAAAAGCAACTGTATTTTCCGTTACTGTTTTATTGAACCGTCCACTTGAATGCGCGAATGATTGTCCGGCGTTGATAATTAATATATTTTTCATATGTAAATGAATTGTATTTTAATGTGTCTATGGAATATCCAGATTACTTTCATTGCTTTTTGGCTATCGTGAATATTTCATTTTATTTTAAATTTCTGTTACAAAGGTATTGGGCTTTGTATTATTATAGAAATAGGGTAAATTATAGTTAACTATCATATTTATGATACTTTTGCTTTCAGTTGCTACTTTGTAAGAGTTGCCGTGTTCAATAGGGGCGATTGTGAGCAATAAAGGTTTATTAACCAGCGTGGTGTTCTTTTAATATTCTTAAAAAGAGTGAATTATATTGATGGAAGAATGCGGGTTTTTCATATATATGATTTTTTATATCGGTCGCGATTTATCATTTTTATGATACTTTTAGTATTTTTACATCATATTTTTGATACTATGGTTAATTTAGAATGGTATCGCACGTTTAAAGCGATCTATAAGACAGGGACATTAACAGGTGCTGCGGAAATCTTATTTATTTCGCAACCTGGTGTTAGTTTGCATCTAAGTTCGCTGGAAACCTATGTTGGAAATAAATTGTTTGACCGTACAGGTCGTAAAATGATACCAACAGAACATGGAAAAGTATTATTTAATGCGTTGGTCGAGCCTTTAACAAAACTCGAGGAGGTGGAGAAAAACTTTCAGCGGTCAACAGAGAAACATATCCCGACAATAAGTGTAGGTATGTGTTTTGAAACTTTTCAGATTACTTTG
The DNA here is from genome assembly GCF_002440335.1 of Sphingobacterium sp. UBA6320. Classification (NCBI taxonomy): domain Bacteria; kingdom Pseudomonadati; phylum Bacteroidota; class Sphingobacteriia; order Sphingobacteriales; family Sphingobacteriaceae; genus Sphingobacterium; species Sphingobacterium sp. UBA6320. The sequence goes on from NZ_DJTA01000010.1 coordinate 85,009, forward strand.
GAACAGTATGTCTCGACACTTCCTTTTAATCTGATTATCAGTTTTGGAGAGTATCCTGAGATGCTTGATCAACTGGACAAAGGTATTTTAGATTTGATCATCACCCCTAAAAAGGGGGTGTCTGCCAATATTGAACATGAACCGTTTTCATATGAAAAAATCGTGCTGGTAGGGGGAAAGGAGGTCGATACTGAGGCTTTTAAAGAGGTACTGAAAACAAAAAATAAGGGTTTTATTGAGGAGTGGCTGAAGCAGCAGAAGTGGTATGGCACAACTGGTGATATGGAACATCTTTTTAATTTTTGGAACTTAAATTTTGGTAAAAAGCCAGATTTTAGACCCAACTATATTGTTCCCAATCTCAATTCAATTGTGCGTTGTCTAAGTGCTGGAACTGGTTTAGCTGTAGTCCCAGATTTTTTATGTCACAGCGAGATTGATAACGGAAGTATACAACTGATCTGGGAAGGGGATAAAAAGTTGAAAAACACTCTATATTTCGGCAATCGGAAAAAAACTGTTCATCACGACGAGATTGATCATATCAAAGTATTATTCAGAAAAGTAATGGCAAGATAATTGTGATTTTTTCCATCATTAGGAACTCTATTAATGGATAGATAAAGAATAGGCGGTTGATTTGTTTGTAAGAAATTAAGTAAAATTAAAATCATGGATTTATGTATACTATGATTGGTGAAATTAAAAAGCTAGGTAGATCATCCTTATTTTGATTCATACCATAAAAACTGATTTTTATAGAATAGAAATGAAAAAAGAGCAGATCACATGGGGGATTATTGGATGTGGTGATGTAACGGAAAAAAAGAGCGGACCAGCCTTCAATAAAGTCAGTAATAGTCAGTTGTTAGCTGTCATGCGGAGGGATGGCAAAAAAGCAGCAGACTATGCACGTCGGCATCAGGTTCCATTGTGGTATGATGCTGTGAATCAGTTATTACTGAATTCCGAGATTAATGCCATTTATATCGCTACACCGCCTTCTTCACATCTTGAATATGCTATCAAGGCATTGAAATATGGTAAAGCAGTTTATATCGAAAAACCAGTTACGCTCAATGCAGATGAGGCGACATGTCTGGCAGCCGCTGTTGAGCAATATCAAGGTAAGCTTGTCGTTGCTCACTATCGAAGACAACTTCCTATGTTTCTCAAAATTAAAGAAATCATTACGCAAGGTGTGATCGGTGATATAAGACTTGTAGATTTACGTCTATGGCAATCTAGATCTCCTGATTTAGTTACTCAAGATCTATCAAACTGGCGTACAAATCCAGCAATTTCAGGTGGAGGATATTTTTTTGACCTTTCGCCACACCAACTAGATCTAATGCTTTATTTCTTTGGAAAACCGCTGTCCTATTCGGGTTTTAGTCAGGTTCAAAATCCTCATAACAATAACGTCGCAGATCAAACTATAGGAACGATATTATTTGATCATAAAATTGTATTTAATGGAAGTTGGAATTTTAATGTATCGAAATCCGATAATGTGGATACTTGTGAGGTAATAGGTGAGTTAGGGAGCTTAAAATTTTCAATATTCGGCAATAACATCACTTTAAAAGGGAGCGAAGGAGAGCGTGAAATTTTCTTTACACATCCCGAAAACATCCAACATCCGATGATTGATAATACTGTAAATTACTTTTTAGGGAAGGGGACAAATCCAAGTTCAATAGAAGAGGCAGTTACATTAATGCAGATGATTGATACATTTGCGGTAGTCTATCATTGATTTTCTAATTCTAAGCCGTTCTGTTGAATAATTTTATTGATTATTTTTTGATAAAAATCTAACCTTAAATACAATTAAATATGTTTAATTATAAGGATGAGCTGCCTACCTTTTACATGTCTACTAAGTTTAAAAAAAAATAGGAACCGACCTTGAAAGGGTAGATTCCTATTTTTTATGTTTTATCAATAACTAATTAAGCAACATCGATAGTAGCTTGAATAGTTTTTGTTATTGCATCCAATAATACTTCTTTGTAAGCCATGAAATGAATCTGACGATCTACTTCTTCTGACAATTTTAAAGCAGTTTTTGCTGTTTTTACTGCTTGTAATTCATTTAAATAAAGGCTGTTAAATGTTTCAGTATCTTTATTTTTAAGTATCCTTATCGTGTGAGAATATTGCTCAAATATATCCGTTATGATAGCTAAATTAGCAATATCAAAGTGTTGAAGTTCAATTGTTTTTTCAGAAAGCTTCTCAAGCTTTTTTCTTTCTTTTGCGTAACCCATAATAGTTGCGAAGATACTGAATTTTATACATCTATTTGCACTATAAATAGAATACATACCTTGTATATTTACTGCATCATTCATATTATAATTTCTAAGGTTTAGTTCGTGTACTAAATCTTGAGTATATACTAATTACTGTACTTTTTTATCGTATTATAGCATAGACTTAGTTTTGTTCACTGGATTGCTATAACTCATGGCAATATATCTTGCTTTATTTCCTTGAACGATTATACCTGTTAAAAGTCCTTTTGATAAACATTGCAGAAGTGAATACAGATCTTTCACTGATCTTTACTAACAAAATGGCTTAACAGAGGTTTATACTATTGGGTGTCATCTTCGAACCATAATATAAATAGGTTTGCGCATCGGATGAAAATTTGAGATGATCCACGGTATTCTCTTTTTGCTCATCCAAGTAATTTAATAAATGCTTTAGAGAAGTTATACTCATTTGAGCGTTATGATTTTAAATTATAGAATTAGAGCTGTGATTTTAACTGTATTCTTTGCTTTCTGGCACTATTCCTAGTTAGTTGTATAGAGAAGTAGACAACTTATTTATTCGATTTCGGTACCATCATGGGCTGCCAAAAACGAATATAAGATTTTTCACCTTTCATGGGGGTTAAATACCTAGTCATTGGTATAAATTCATTCCTTTAATTGAGGTTCTGTGTATTTTAACAATAGACTTCTTGATTTAACTTTGGGTTTAAACGTATAAATACTCTTTTTTAAGAATAAAATCTAAAGGATATAGCATACTGTTTGCTCTTTTGTTAACAGCAATCTTGATCAATTGTTTTAATTAATATCAGTATTGCCAGATAAAATTAAAGTAAGCGTTAACAGAGATTTATAACAGTACAGCACAAAAATTATCCTTTATGACGAAGACAGAATTTAACACCCAAGTAATTGAGCAAACAAATGAGCTCAAGGTTTTTGCAAAACGTTTTACAAATGATCATGACGAGGTCAATGATCTATTGCAAGATACAATGTTGAAAGCGGTTAGCTACTTTCGTAATTTTCAAGAGGGATCTAATCTAAAAGCTTGGCTTTATACCATTATGCGCAATACTTTTATTAATAATTATAGACGTACCACAAAAAGTCGTTCGTTTATTACGACAGAAGACGAAATAAGTACCGCACATCTTCATTATTCGTCGGTTAGAAATGGTGGTGAAGATAAGTTTGTAATGGAAGATATTCAAAGAGCATTAGGTGAATTAGATGAAGGATTTTATGTGCCGTTTACGATGTTATTCGAAGGTTATAAATATAATGAAATTGCAGAACACCTTAATCTTCCTATTGGTACTGTAAAAACACGTATTCACATTGCACGTAAAAGATTAAAAGGTACTTTAGCAACCTATAAAAATTAAATTAAACTTTTATTAATATAATACAAGGGCTCTCTAAAATCTAATTTTTGGAGAGCCCTTGTATTTGGAGCATTGTCCGTTTAAAATTACGCTTCTAATGATTTAATGAATTTTAGCAGACTTTTCTCTGTTGCATCACTAGCATCTTTCATTTCTATTTTTTTCTTTAGCTTAGCAAGTATTGTTTTCAATGAACCTGATATATATTGTTTTTGCAAATCAGGATGTATGTAATAGTTGCGGGTGACTGTTCTCGTATTGCCCAATTGATCAGCAACATAATCAAGAATATTCAAAAGCATTTTTTTTCGATCACTTTCAATTTCAGAAAATGGCTGTTGAGCCATCATCATTAAGGCCAAAGAGCAACCTGCCCAGGTTCTAAAATCTTTACAAGTATAATCTTCCTGCATTGCTTTTTTTAAATAAAGATTTAGATCTCCAGAATCCAGTCTTTGGATTTCACCCTCTTGATCGTAATATTGAAATAGTTCCTGCCCAGGGATATCTTTGAGATTTTTTAACATTTTAGCAATTTTTGGTTCTTTGAGATATACCTGCTGTAAGACACCTTTTTTACCTTTGAATTTAAAAAAAATTTCATTACGGTCTATTTTTATATGTCTATTTTTTAGGGTGGTAAGACCAAAAGACCCATATTCCACTTCGTAAGACTTATTACCAGCACGTATATAAGTAGCATTCATAGTGCAGATTGCGATTGCACAGACTTTGTCTTTGGTCATCCCTCTTTTACGTAAATCTTTTGTAAGTTGATTGCGCAGTAACTTCATCTTCTTAGCAAAGCCTACTAATCGATCAAATTTTTTGAGATTGCGTATACTGGACCAATTTGGGTGATACTTATATTGCTTACGGCCTCGTTGGTCTATTCCAGTAGCTTGTATGTGACCATTTTTGAATTTACATATCCATACATTACGCCACGCAGGTGGTATGACCAGTGCTTTTATTCTTTCAATTGTATTTTCGTCTTCAATCAGTCCTTTTTTTGAAAAATAATAAAATTTTCCATTTTTTTGTTTGCGAGTGTAACCAGACTCTTTACCAGTTACGTAACGCAGATTTAGCTCCACAGCTGGATGAGGAGAAGAGATTGCTGTTTTCATAGAAAAAATTTATTGTTTTTTGGTAGAATCAAGAATTAAACGCCTCATGTTAAAATTCGCGCGTACTTGTATTATTTTTTAATCATCCTATTTATTATAAATTGTAGGTTACCGTAGATTTCGTATCCTGTCCTAATTCTATGGTAATACTTTAAACTAATGAGTAGTCACAATGTTTGGAGAAGTCAGATTTTGCGTATTATTTGCAGTAGTTTAAGTATTTGTAACAGGTAAATAATTTGAAATTCATTTAATGATTTTTTATCCTGTATTTCCATGTTGACAAATCTCTACTTTAATGAAATACGACCGTTGCCGCTTCTCGATTTCAAAACAGCTTGGTCATAGATAAGTAAAGACCGAACCTTTTTATCTATCATTCGTTATATCAATAGTGTCAATCATTAAATTATAGAGTATGGCTTATTTATTTAAAGAAAAACATAGATTAGGATTAGGTGGAGTAGCTATTGGAACAGGATTTGAGGTTTTGTCCGATACTCAGTCACAAATGATATTACAAAAAGCCTGGGATTTGGGTATTCGCTATTACGACACTTCTCCTTGGTACGGATTGACAAAAAGTGAAGCTAGATTTGGAGAGTTTTTAAAAGAAAAGGATAGATCTGAATATTTACTATCTTCTAAAATCGGTCGTTTGTTTGAACCGGTAATACCAGAAGCAGTTCCTCCGACAATGTGGAAATCTCCATTTTCATTTGATTTTGAACATGATTATACAGCTGATGGGACAAAACGATCGATCGATGATACTTTACAAAGAATGGGAGTAGACCATTTGGATATTGTATTTGTTCATGACTTGTCCGAAGATCAAGTTGGTGATCGATATCCTTATTTTTTTAAGCAAGCTCAGCAAGGCGCATTTAAAGTGCTTTCAGACTACCGCGATCAAGGTATCATAAAGAGCTGGGGTTTAGGAGTCAATAAGATTGAGCCAATTTTAGATTGTTTAGAGGTTGCCGACCCAGATGTATGTCTATCAGCAACGCAGTATTCCATTCTTGAGCATGAGGATGCTGTCGATCGTCTTTTGCCTGTAGTAAAAGATCGGGGAGTCAAGCTCGTTTCTGGAGCAGGTTATAATTCTGGATTTATTGCCGGAAGAAATCGCTATAATTACAAGTCTACTATACCCAAAGGGATGGTTGAAAAAAGGAACCGTATTGCACAGATTGGTATTAATTATGGGGTTGATATCATTGCAATTGCTATGCAATTTGTCCTCGCTAGCGATTCGTTTGTTTCAATTGTGCCAGGAGCAAGCACAGTGGACCAGGTCATTAGTAATGTAAATGCTCTACATGTAAATATCCCTAATGAACTGTGGCAGGAACTAAAACATGAAGGACTCATTTACAAAAATGCTCAAGTGCCGACAGAATCTTAGTATCCAGGAGTGTGTATTTAATTTGTCTATTAGATTGGCTCTCGTTATATCATAGTAAATTTTGACCACTTACTTAATGAGTATATAGTATAATTAAACATGGGTACATGCTCACTACTTAAGATTATAACCTAATTATATTTTAACAATTTTTATTAAACAAAAATGGAAAATAAACGGCATATATTGATGATCTTAACTTCTCATGATAAAATGGAAGATACAGACAATAGGACAGGTGTTTGGTTAGGTGAAATGACAGATCCATATTATAAATTTATAGATGCAGGGTATCAAGTTCTTTTTGCTAGTCCGTTAGGAGGAGAGCCTCCGATCGACCCTATGAGTAAGCTGACAGAACATGTTACGGCTTCTAATAAGAGATTTGCAGATGACTTAACTGCACAGTCACAATTTAAAGATACACTTTCACTGGATAATATTCTTTCCTCGGCATTCGATGCAGTTTTTATCCCGGGAGGACATGGACCTCTTTGGGATTTGTCAAGACATCCAGATGTAAGCAGATTGCTTCAAGATTTTATTAAGGAAGGTAAGCCAGTAGGTGCTGTTTGTCATGGCCCTGCTGCCTTACTTGCTCTTGCCAAGGATCATCCAGACTATTTGGTTGGCAAAAAATTGACTTCATTTACAAACGTGGAGGAAAAGCTAGTGTTTAGAAATCAGCATATTCCATATCAATTAGAAACTAAATTGCAAGAATTGGGAGCAGACTTCAGTTCTGCATTAATACCCTTTGGAGTTCATGTCGTGCAAGACGGCAATTTGGTAACGGGGCAAAATCCTTTATCTGCAGGACCAACCGCACTGAAAATTATAGAAATCCTTCAGGGACTAAATAAAGAAAACCTGGAATTATAAAAATTAGATTAAACATATGGAAAAAAAAGAACAAGGATTTATTAAAAAATATATTGAAGTATTCAAGAATGCGGTGTTAGGATTTATCAATGAAGACTGCCTTAAGTACAGCGCATCCCTTTCATACTATACAATTTTTTCGATTGGCCCTATACTGGTTCTGATGATATCGTTAGCAGGGATATTTTTTGGTGAAGATGCTATTCAAGGTAAAGTATTTTCTGAGATGAGGGGCTTAGTCGGTCCAAGTGCAGCTAAGCAGATTCAAGAAGTGATCATGAATCTTAAGTTGTCCGGAAAATCAAACTTGGCATTAATAGTCAGTATCATTACATTGTTAGTTGGAGCAACTACAGTCTTTGGAGACATACAAAATTCGATTAATAGAATTTGGCACGTACGCGCAAAACCAAAACGTGGATGGTTAAAATTAATAACCGATCGTTTGTTATCTTCTTCTTTAGTCGTAGGCCTCGGATTTCTATTGATGGTTACTTTAGTTGTTAATGGCATTATTTTAGCATTTACAGATCAGTTGCAACTCTATTTTCCAGATATAACAGTGTTTTTTATGGATGCGGTCAATTTTGCATTAAGTTTTGCAATTATTTTTATTCTTTTTGGTATCATATTTAGAACTCTTCCTGATGTTAAAATCGAATGGAAAACAGTTCGCGTTGGTGCTTTCTTTACCGCGATCTTATTTATTATTGGTCGATACGGAATTGGTTTATATTTACAATCTTCAGGTACTGAATCTACCTATGGTGCCGCTGGAGCATTAGTTCTAGTGCTATTATGGGTATATTATACTGCTGCGATCCTCTATTTTGGTGCTGTTTATACCAGAGAATTTGCCGTAGCAAATGGTATTCCTATCAAACCAGCCGATTATGCGGTGTATGTTGAAGAAAAGGAGAGAGAACGTATTGTTACTGAAATTCCTCCTGAAGATGTATCCGCTGATAAATAAGTTTCTGCATCATCATGTTTAAGTAGTTATGAAACTAACTCTTTGACTAAAATACGTTGAAATACATACATATACAATTTACTTGTTATCAACTCAGTATGTATGATAAGTGAAACAGATAATAAAATTTGAATGCTCGCAAAAGTAAAACGCTTTATGCGGGCATTTTATTTTTTAGTGCATGACCCTATTCGATTTATGTTTAGCATTTCGGTTTGATTTTTGTGTTAAATTTCTTAAAGAATATTATTTTTAATTATTAAAATCTTACTAATTTTTGATTTTTAGAGCGCATTTGTACTGTTCTGATCTCCTGTATAAGCTGTCTTTTTTACGATAGTATTATGGAATTATTACAAATCAATTTCTATCCGCTTAATAGTGCGTGTTATGATATGTATATCAACCTATAGGTTCCTTATATTTTTAAAATATATGATTTCAACTGATCATTAAAATAATGAGAAGATTATCTTTGATTATTTTTCTTTGCACAGGATATTCCATTCTCTTATAATGATACTGGCGAAAATCATCTGAGGGAAGTTAGTGGGCGTTATGCTAACAATGAAGGAATTTATCTTTTTGGTGATGGTTGTCTTTTACTTTACACTTATGTTTTAGTAACACAGTCATGTTGTTGTCGCTGTTTGTGATTAAAGAATAAATGCCAACAGGAGGGTTCTATGCTCAAAAAAGAATATATAAATTTAATTTTACATGAAAATATGATGGAATTCATTAAAAACAAAGTAACCATTTTTTTTGCACTCAGTATATTATCGATTTTAATTGGAATTTTCACTGCCATAGTGCTTTATACTGGAGCTTCTGCTGCAGACAAATTAGCGGCGATGTATATTATTTTTGGTGGAATTCCCATTTTTCTTCTTATTGTGATTGATAGAATCTTTGTGTGGAAATTTGGTGCAAAGCAAGTAAATAGGGTGCAGCTTTATATTGTTATTATTTTTTTGGTGCTTTTTGTACTCAACTGGATCAGATTGCGTTCGCAGGTTTAAATAAATTGAAGAATTAAAAATAAAACAAATTTCCAATGAAAAAGAATAAAACCAAAATGATTATTTTAATAACAACAGCAACTGTACTTGTGCTGCTCGTGGTGAGCAATTTTATTTATGTTTCACCTCATGAAACATTGCTTTATAAAATTCAACAGTATGTCACGTATTCAAAATCAGATTGGAAAAATTATGAAGAAAATAAAATGATATTAGCCAATAATCCAACTGACGGTAATAGGGTTACTGAAGTAGAAAGGGCGGTATCTCCCGAAGATATCTACTCATTAGATACAAATCGAGTAGCACCAGAGGTTAAAGATGAGGAATTAAAGAAAATTAAAAATGCAAATTTCGAGAATTTAATTCCTTCTTCCCATGTACCTGATCATGAGGATGCCCAAGCTGCTTTGATTCGATTCACTAAAGGTCGATTAACCGATGTTATTATCAATCAAAAGATAAATATCAAAGTCGGAAAATGTTATGATAACCCCCATACAGAAGGTAGCTACCATTGTGTAAGCTGTATGATATTACTGTATAATCGAGATACTAAAGATTGGCAAGAGGCGCCAAATGGGGATCATTTTCTTAAGCCTGCATATGATTTTTATCAACCTTCAAAAGGAGATATTTGGGAAGCAAAAGATCTTTCCATGCGCATACCATTTGATTATGATTTGTATAATAAATTTCAAACTAAGAAGTAAGGTTGTTGCTTGTGATAATCGTGCTATAATTCTTATATATAATTTGTAATTAATCAATTGAAATTTATTCTTAAAGTGGGAATTGATAGATAATCGTTATCTATCAATTCCCGAAGCTATATGTAGAAGATGATTGCATTTATTTTATCATGCATCATCGTGATTATCGACTTCATTTGGATTTGGCGGCAATGGATTAGTATCTTTTGATGGCCTAGTACCAGTATCGCTTTTCACTTTGGTTTGTGTCTGAGTAACTGAAGTCTTTCTCTTTCCTTTCACCTCTGGTTTTGCAGTTTGATTTTTCATATGTGATAGATGTAAGATGCGATATTTCTTTATGAAGATAATCTGTTATTTGTTTGAAATATAGGAGTTAGTACCTTGTCATTCACTGTATTTTTCAAACTTATAGTTGTTGTCTGTTCAATATTTACCTCTTTCAGTAATGCTAATTGACGTTTTCCCACATTTTCCCATGACATCTGCTGTCCATAATTAGCAGCATTATTTCGATAATATCGCATTTTAGTCGGATTGTCCAACAAGTCATTGACTATCATTGAGAGCGCATTGGCATCATTGAAAGGGAATAGTATCCCTCTATCTTCAGCTAGCAGATCCTTGGCATACCAATAAGGGGTAGAAATACATGCTGTACCTGCGCCAACTGCAAATGATAGGGTGCCACTACTGATTTGATGTTCATTGGGATATGGGGTCACATATACATCGCAAGCACTCAAATATTCTTTTAATAATTTTTCAGATGCAAATTGGTTAATGAATTGTACTTTGTGACCTATATTGAGATTCATAACCATTTCCATTAGATCGTCTCGATACACATCACCCTCTGTCCGTAAAACATTAGGATGGGTAGAACCTAATATGATGTATACAAAATCATCATTCTCAATATTTGCAACAGCTTTTATCGCTGTTTCGAAACCTTTGCTTCTTCCCAAAAATCCAAAACTTAACATTACTTTTTTATTTTGAAAGCCAAGTTTTCTCTTTGCTATTTGTTGGTCACATTCAAATTGAGGGACACCATGCGGTATTAAAGCAATAGATTGTTTATTAATTTCATATATTTTTTCCAACATATCAATGGCACGTTGCGTCATGACTGTCACTTTACTGCTATATTGCGCTAATTCTCGAATAATTCGATATTCAAATTGATTTGGTTGCTCAAGTACCGTGTGCAAGTTTGTTACTACCGGTACTTTAATATTTTTAAGTAAATCAATGATATATTTTCCTGTATCTCCTCCAAATATGCCATATTCATGCTGGATAATACAAGCATCGAACTTTTCATTGATGATCTGTGCTGCTTCAAAGTAGCTGCTTAAATCTTCCTTATCGATAATAAATTCTACCTCTTCAGGAAATACATATTCTGATCCATCGGACACCGCAAATATACGATGATCCTGAGTTGAAGAGTGTAATAACGATTGGTAAAGATCATGTGTAAATGTAGCGATACCGCACTGCCTAGGTGGGTAAGTTCCAATGATAGCTATTTTCATATATATAAAATATTTTTAGTCTATTAGGTTTTGATATTACTGATGATATAATTTTACTTATTACAAGTGCGCAAAATCAAACCTTTAACTTAAGAACAAATGTCACCTTGATTAGTTCCATCAACATGTTTGTAAATGATAAAAACAGGCATTAATTCTTTTCGAGCAAGTATAAATTTCCTCAGACAAGTTTTTATCCACTAAAAAAGTGCTTTTATAATTATTATTTACTGTAATACGATACAATTGTACGCTGAAAGATATTTTTAAGATGTATTCAGACTGATTTGTCCTGTTCGATTAAGTAAGATCTTTGTATCTATCATGCTTACTTTTTAATATACTTTTATTATTAAAAAATAAAATGCTATTTTTAAACTTTATCATTCGAATACCTATGTTGGAGCTGCTGTTGTTTGCATAGGTATATGAACTAAACTGCTATGATTTTAATTGTTGACGACCAAGAAGCGAATATTTATTCACTGAAAAAATTACTGGAATCCCAAAATTTTATGGTAGATACAGCACTTTCTGGAGAGGAAGCGCTTAAAAAAGTATTAAAAAATGATTATGCTTTGATAATACTTGACGTTCAGATGCCCGGGATTGATGGATTTGAAGTTGCAGAAACGCTGTCGGGTTTTAATAAAACAAAGGATGTTCCAATTATTTTCTTATCTGCTGTCAATAAGGACAAAAAATTTATCACAAAAGGGTATGCCTCCGGCGGAATAGATTATGTAACTAAACCTATCGACCCAGACATTTTAATGCTAAAGGTGAAAACATTCTCGCGTTTGTATGAACAAACGTTAGCCTTAAATGAGATTCAACAAGTACTTAGATCTGAAATCGAAGAAAGAAAAAAAGTACAACAGGAATTAAAAGAGCAGGTTGATAATTTATATTCTACTTTAGAATCTCTTCCGCAGTTGGCCTTTACCGCTAATGGATCGGGTGATATCGAATTTGTAAATAGTAAATGGCTATCATATGCTGATGCCAACATGCTACCTGCTACCCATACTGATGATCTGGATATACGTACAGTCTGGGCCGACGCTATACATGCTGAGGTACCCATGGAACTTGAAGTTCGTATCAAAGAGTTGAAGTCTGAAGTGTTTAGGTTTCATCTTTTACGTATCATTCCAATTAAAGAGAAAAATAATCAGCTTAAATGGGTCGGTACTTTCACGGATATCGACGATCAAAAGCAGATGGAAAAGAAGAAAGATGAATTTTTGAGCATCGCCAGCCATGAATTGAAAACTCCACTGACCAGTATTAAGGCTTACGCACAATTGTTGGAAAGGACGCTTAATACTACAGTCGACGATCCTGCAGGAAAGTATATTCATCGGGTACAGAGTCAAGTAAGTAAATTAAATGCACTTATCACAGATCTGCTCGATATTTCTAAAATTGAGAATGGAAAATTAAAGATCACAAAGAAAAATTTTGATTTTGAAAATCTATTGTCCAATGCTATTGATATCATTTATCAAACTCATGATAATAATACGATGGTAATTGAAAGACAAGGAGACCGTATAGCTGATGCATTTTTGGGCGACGAAATTCGCATTGAACAGGTATTGATCAATTATTTAACAAATGCAATCAAATATGCACCTAATACAGATCGTATAATCGTTCATACAGAAAAGAATGATCATCAAGTCAAAGTTAGTGTAACCGATTTTGGAATCGGAATTCCAGAACATAAACAGAAAAACATATTTGGTAAATTTTATAGGGTGGAGGAGTCTTCAGTTCGATTCCAAGGACTAGGAATCGGTCTCTACATCTGTTCAGAAATTATCAAACAGCATAATGGTACAGTGGGTATCCAGAGTGAGTTGGGACAAGGATCCACTTTTTATTTTACATTACCTCTAAATTAGTATTAAATGCCTAAACCATTTTTAAGAAATTTACAGATTGGCTTTGGATTTTCCTTGCTTTTACTATTGGCAAGTTCTACAGCTTCCTATATCAGTATTAAAGAACAAATCAGCAACCGTACGAAAGTAGATCATAGTCGTCGGGTAATTGCTTCAGCAAATAAAATTCTAAATGATTTGCAGAATGCAGAGACTGGACAAAGAGGATTTCTTTTATCTGGAAAAGAAACTTTTTTAGAGCCTTATCTCATTAGTCTACAAACCTTGCCAAAATCATTGGATCGTACTCAACAACTGGTCAGTGATAATCTTCTACAAAGTCAAGTGGCTGATAGTCTTACTTATTTAGTGAAATCTCGATTAGGAATCTTAACTAATTTAATTGAAGTCAAAAGAGAAGGTAAGCAGGTGACCCTAGCACAGCTAGAGGAAGGTAAGCATTATATGGATAGCTGCCGAAATATAATCGCTCGTTTTATCAGTGTCGAAGAAGGTTTTTTAGATAAGAGATCCAATGAACTTAATAAATCATCGCTATATACATCCATTTTTGTCGTTATTGCCGCTATTGTTTCTTTGTTGATTACCGTTGTATTCTACCTTCGTATACGTGAAGATTTTATAAAAAGAGAAGGTTTGCAGAAGTCTTTACGGGAAAAAGATGAGGAAATCAGTCGAAGACTTAAAGCAACACAGCGAATTGCGAATCAAATAGCAAGTGGAGATTACAGTGTTCATGTCAATGATGAGGAGGAAGATGATTTGGGAAGCCTAGGAGGCTCTTTGAATCAGATGGCCAATGCTTTGCAAAAATCATTTGATGACTTGAATAATAATGAATGGCGACAAACTGGTTTGGCGCAATTAAATGAAATTCTTGTTGGAAATAAGACAGAAGAAATATTAGTAGCAGACGCTCTTCATCAGCTCATTCGTTACGGAAATGTTACCAATGGTGCTTTTTATTTATTAGAGCAGGACCGGATCGTACTTAAAGATGCTTATGGTCTTGAAAATAGGATGGTAAAATCGTTTAATATCGGTGAAGGAATGATTGGACAAGTCTTTAAAGAAGGTAAAGTGAAGCGATTTGCAAATCTTCAAGATAAAGATTATGTCGTAAGTTTTGCAAATGGACAAGTTCAAATTAATTACATTCTTTTATTGCCTGTATTTGTTGATTTCACGTGTATTGGTGTTATAGAACTCGGCTCGATCGATGCTTTTGAAAATGTGAAGTTACCATTTTTTATTGATGCAACTCGTAATATCGGAATAGCTATATCGGCAGCTAAAAGCCGGGATCAAGTGCAACAGCTATTGGAGGAAACACAAACACAAACAGAAGAATTGCAGGCACAACATGCGGAATTAGAGAATCTAAATACCGAGCTTGAAGCACAGACACATAAACTGCAATCTTCGGAGGAAGAACTTCGAGTACAACAAGAGGAACTCGTACAATCTAATCAGGAATTGGAAGAGCGATCTAAATCTTTAGAAGAAAAAAATTACCTCATTGCAGAGCGTAATTTAGAGATACAGCATAAAGCCGAAGAATTAGCCCTGAGTACAAAGTACAAATCTGAATTCTTGGCTAATATGTCCCACGAGCTTCGAACGCCTCTAAATTCGATTTTGCTTTTATCACGCCTCATGTCCGAGGATACTGATGGTAATCTCAATGAGGATCAAATCGAGTCAGCTAAAGTTATTCAAAGCTCTGGAACAAGTTTACTCAATCTTATTGATGAAATTTTAGATCTATCTAAGATTGAATCTGGAAAAATGGAACTTGATTATCAAGATGTAAAGTTGGATGAAGTAATCCATGATCTGCAAAATTTATTTTTGCCTGTAGTAAAAGATAAATCACTCGCATTTAATATTAAAACTGAATCTGGTATTCCAGATATGATTGAGACTGATCGTTTAAGACTTGATCAGATCTTGAGAAATTTACTTTCTAATGCAATTAAGTTTACACATGAAGGAAGTATTACACTAACCATATCTGAAGATAAAGAACATGGCGACCAGTTACTTTTTGAAGTTAAAGATACTGGGATTGGAATTGCAGAAGAAAAGCAAAAAATTATATTTGAAGCTTTTCAGCAAGCGGATGGTTCCACGCGTAGAAAATTTGGAGGAACAGGACTGGGGCTTTCTATCAGTAGAGAAATTGCTCGCTTATTAGGAGGAAAGATTTCATTAAAAAGTAAGGAAGGAGAAGGAAGCGTTTTTACATTAATTCTTCCTAAAAGAAAAATTTCAGAAACAATAAAGCCTACTTCAGAGGAATTGATTGATATTATCGCCTCAGACATTAATGAGATGACTACTATCGTTTCGGAATCTGTTGCGCCTAACATTGTCTATAATATTCCAGAAGAAGTTGACGACGATCGCGATAATATTGTAAAAGGCGATAAAGTGATCTTAATCGTTGAAGATGATACCGCTTTTGCAAAAGCTTTATTAAAATATACACGTCAGCAGCAATATAAAGGTATCGTAGTCGTACGTGGGGATATTGCAGCTGATTTTGCAGCTCGTTATCTTCCCTTGGCTATTTTATTGGACATTCAGCTACCGATTAAAGATGGCTGGGAAGTTATGGATGAGATAAAAAGTAATCCACAGACACGACATATACCCGTTCATATTATGTCTTCACTTCGCGTGAAGAAAGAAAGCTTGCTGAAAGGAGCGATTGATTTTATAAATAAACCTGTTGCTATCGAGCAGATCGGATTGATGTTTAAGAAGATAGAAGATGCCTTAACACGTTATCCAAGAAAGGTACTGATTGTTGAGGAAAATCCAAAACATGCTTCAGCGCTTTCTTATTTCTTGAGCAATTTTAATATTGCAGCGGAAATTAAAACAAATGTTGACGATAGCGTTCAAGCATTGAGTTCTGATTCGGTCAATTGTGTGATTTTAGATATGGGTGTACCCGATAAGATTGGTTACGAAACTCTTGAAGCAATCAAGAATAATGAAGGATTGGAAAACTTACCTATTATTATTTTTACAGGAAAGAATCTCTCTCATGCGGAGGAAGTGAAAATAAAACAATACGCTGATTCAATCGTTATAAAAACAGCTCATTCGTATCAGCGGATTTTAGATGAAGTTGGACTTTTCTTGCATTTAGTGGAAGAAAATACGACAGATCAACAGAAAAGGAAAGCAAATAAACTGGGATCTCTAAGCGAGGTGCTAACAGGTAAGAAAGTGTTGATTGCTGACGATGATGTGCGAAATATATTTTCACTATCAAAGGCTTTAGAGAAATATCAAATGAATGTTATTTCTGCAACAAATGGAAAAGAGGCATTATTACAGTTAGATAATCATCCTGATGTATCCATTGTGCTTATGGATATGATGATGCCTGAAATGGATGGATATGAAACCATCAGACTGATCCGAAAACATCCTCAATATACCAAATTGCCCATTATGGCTGTCACTGCAAAAGCAATGACGGGTGATCGTGAAAAATGTATTGTTGCAGGAGCTTCAGATTATATTTCTAAACCAGTTGACACAGACCAACTGCTCTCTTTACTGCGAGTATGGTTATATGAAAATTAAGAGCATAAAACAGTGTGATGAAAAAAGTTAAGTTAGTATTGATTATTGATGATGACAATCGCAATATTTTTGCGCTGCGATTGGCGTTAAAGTCGAGAGGATATCAATCACTTTCCTGTAATAGTGCAAAGGAAGGAATTGCTCTACTGGACTCCAATAGGGATATTGAAATCGTTTTGATGGATATGATGATGCCAGATATGGACGGCTATGAAGCTATACAGGCAATCAAATCATCTCAAATTTATGGTGATATTCCAGTGATTGCTGTTACTGCTCAGGCGATGCAGGGCGATCGCGAAAAGTGTATTGAAGCAGGTGCCCGTGAATATGTCCCTAAGCCGATTAACTTAGATAGATTAATAAGCATAATTGAACAAAACTGTTAAATGTGGGAACCGAATATTATAAAAAATGACGATATTGAACTTCTCTTGACCGATGTCGCCGATCGCTATGGCTACGATTTTACGCAGTATAGTAAGGCTTCATTAAAGCGTCGATTGAATCGAATCTGTTTAATTGATAAGTTTAGTAGCTTTGCAGAACTTCGATATCGGGTCATGAATCACCCCGAATATCTACAACGTTTTGTTGAAGAAATAACAGTCAATGTGACAGAAATGTTTCGTGATCCAAATTTTTATAAAGCGTTGCGGGATGAGGTTTTCCCCCGGTTAGGTACTTATCCCTTTATTCGAATATGGGTCGCTGGTTGTTCTACAGGAGAAGAGGCATATTCTGTCGCTATTCTTCTCAAAGAAGCTAATTTATATCATAAATCATTGATTTATGCAACGGATATTAACCCTGGCGTATTGGAGCGTGCGAGTAGTGGGATTTTTCCGATTAGTCAAATGCAATTATACTCAGAGAATTATAGATTATCTGGAGGAATAGAAGATTTTTCTAAATATTATACGGCCAATTATGATTCTGTCAAATTTCACCATGATTTGAAAGAGAAAATGATATTTTCGACTCATAATTTGGTTTCCGATAGTTCGTTTAATGCTTTTCAACTTATTCTCTGTAGAAATGTACTGATTTACTTTGATAAAGAATTGCAAAATAGTGTTTTTAACCTGTTTGATATAAGTCTTGATGCATTGGGGTATTTAGCTCTAGGATCTAAAGAAACTATTCGTTTTTCAAAATTAGAAAAACAGTATAAGCAAATTGGTGACGAACGCATTTGGAAAAAAATCCGATAATCTTAAGATATACTTAGCAATGGTAAAAAGGACAAATATAGTGGTTATCGGAGGGTCGGCCGGAAGTCTCAAAGTACTTCTCGTAGTTTTACCTCTCCTAGATCAAGGCCTTCCGTTTCCCATTGTTATCATTATGCATCGCAAGGCTTCATCCGATTCGGTATTAAATAAGCTCTTGGCACATAACACAAAATTAGACGTCATAGAAATCGAAGATAAGATGACCATGTTACCGGGATGTATCTATATTGTACCACCAAATTATCATATGCTTTTTGAAAATAAGTCATTAGTATCGTTAGATTTTTCTGAGAAACTTAATTTTTCACGACCATCTATTGATATTACATTTCGTTCTGCTGCTGAAGTCTTTCAGGAATGTGCTGTTGCTTTGCTGTTGTCTGGCGCAAACTCGGATGGAGTAAATGGATTGAAAGAAATTAAAAGCTATCAAGGCACTGTAGCGGTCCAAGACCCCTCGACCGCAGATGTTGATTATATGCCTTTACAAGCTACTTTGCATGTCGCTGTTGACATCATTTTAAAGCCAATTGAAATTGCGACTTATATCAATAGATTACGTATTTAATCTTTGTCCTTTTACAGGACAAATTATTATATTAGCGCCTTGTTAATATTCCCTATACATTGATTTACTATGAAAGATAAAACTATACTGCTCTTTGATGATGATGTAAATATCTTGGAGGTATGCACCATTATTTTAGAGAACTATGGGTATACAGTAGCTACTTCTGAGACATCGCACGACATTATTGAAAAAGTAACTGAAATTAGACCAGATGTTATTTTAATGGATAATTGGATTCCTGAAATTGGTGGTATAAAAGCAACTCAGTTGGTGAAGCAACACCCTGAATTTAAACATATACCAGTTATTTATGTATCTGCAAATAATGATATTCATCTTTTAGCTGAAGAGGCTGGAGCGGATAGCTATCTTGAAAAACCATTTAATTTGGATGATTTGGAAAGTGCCGTAAATACGATGCTAATGGATTCAAAGGATAGGGTCTAAATTGTAATAATTAAACATCATAATAGTAAAAAAGGATTTTGTGTATACAGAATCCTTTTTTATTTAATATTTGTGAATTATACCTTTCATGATATAATCCTTTCATATGACTGCAATTTACAAATATTAGATTTTTTTAAACTTGCTGTAAATGTACTTGTTCATAGCGCTATGTACGTAATTTGTTGTATTTGTACCTGTTGTAAATTATGTGTGAAAACTAATAAGTTACGAGGGCGTTATTAGTGTGTAGATAATAACATTAAAACTTACATATTATGGCAACAGTAAAAAGTAAAAAAGGTAATATGCCTAACGCACATCTCCACGAATTATTTGTAGACGAATTGAAAGATGTACTTGGAGCTGAAAGACAATTGTTAAAGGGCCTAAAAAAATTGGCCGATGCAGCACATGGAGAGCAGCTTAAGCAAGCATTTAAAAGCCATTATGAGCAAACTGAAGGGCATATTGAGCGATTGAAGTCTGTGTTTTCGAGTATCGACTTGACCGCTAGAGGTAAGAAATGTAAAGCGATGGAAGGTTTGCTAAATGAAGCTGAGGAAATTTTAGAAGAGTTTCAAGATAGTCCTGAAGTATTAGACGCTGCTCTGATCGCTGCTGCACAAAAAGTCGAGCATTACGAAATCGCAACTTATGGTTGTTTGGTCACGTATGCTAAATTGATGGAGCACAAAGAGGCCGAAGAGCTTTTAGCTGCTACTTTAGCAGAAGAAAAAGATACTGATGTATTATTAACAGAGATTGCTATGAGCGAGTCAAACTTGGGGCAGTCAGCTTAATTTACATAATCATACAAGAAGCGAAAACAGCTGTCATCATTTATAAGATGACAGCTGTTTTTATATTACTAGTAGCTTAATGCTTTCGCTTTTCTGTAGTATATGTATATGTATATGTATATGTATATGCTCTATTATCCCTTAGGAATCTTTTTGCATGTATGCATAATTAATGAAATTATACGATTTACTATACGTTATGCTTACGATAATCCACTTTTAATTTACGATGTCACTTTGATCAATTCAATGATGGATGAAAGGAGACCAAGTAGTATTTAAATTTTGGGAACTAAAAATTCCAGTACATTTTCTCTCACTTCATATACAGCAATATTTTTCAATGGAAGTATAAGTTCATCATCGATATGCATGTACGCACTATCGCAATCAATAGTCAGTTCCTTGGCTTCAAATGATTTATAGTTAAATGCAACATCCTGTTGATCAATTCTTTTTTTGATATACTCCGCAAAATCTGCTCGTTGATCTTCATCGACATATACCACATTAAACATACCATCGTCTGTTGCTGCTTCTGGTGACAATATCAGATTGGGACCTATCGATTGAATATTCATGACTTCCAATAAGATACAATTTCCTTCGTATATTCGATCATCTGCTTTTATCCAATATTTTTCAGATTTAGCCGATAATATGATCTCATGTAGCACCTCAAGTGCCAGTTTTAATTCATCTTTTGAATTTTTCACTTTACTTTTATCCACGCCAATCATTTTTTTAATTAAATGCGGAAACACGCCATACCCTGCACCTTCAAGAAAAAAATCTGTTTTATCTGCATTTTTAATTACACCAACATCAAATCGTTGTCGCTTACTATTTTTCCAGCTTTCGATATGCTTTGCATGATTTAAATTACTGTCGATACCTAGAGCAATTGATAGATTATTGGCCGTTCCCATCGGGAGAATGGTGATGGGTATTTTTTTATCAAGTGCAGTTCTTTTCATCAGCTCTTTCACAACGCCCCTTACAGTGCCATCCCCGCCAGCAACTATCGCAAAATCCGTTTGATCTAGCTGATGAACCCAGCTATCACCTTTTTTAACTGAAAAATACACACAAGTATATCCTTCATTCTCGATACATTCTACTAAATCAGACTTCAAATGATCTTCATCTCCCGCGCCGGGATTATGCAGTAAAATAGCTTGTTTCATACATTAATTTATATATATAACAACATTTCCCAAGACTATTTGTTGTTATATAAATAAGATTTATTTGCAGTAACGATACACATTATGAGAATTTTAATTACAAATGACGATGGTATTTACAGTCCAGGCATTGCATCACTTGCCAAAGTTGCTAGAAAATTTGGACAAGTAAAATTGGTCGCACCCGATGTGGAACAGTCCTCGATGGGACATGCGGTTACACATTCTCGACCTTTGAGTTATAAAAAATCACCAATCGAGTTTCCTGATGTTGAAGCATATCGGGTCAATGGTACACCAGCAGATTGTGTTGCGATGGGAACCCATCTATGGAATGATGTGGATGTGGTATTATCAGGGATTAACATGGGACCTAATTTAGGCAATTCAATGTGGCATTCGGGCACTTTAGCCGCTGCTAAGCAAGCTGTTTTATTTGGTATTAAGGGTATAGCACTCAGTACACCAGTTGGCAATACAGAGCCTGACTTCGAGGCACTTGAACCTTATGTTGAACAGACCTTAGAATTGTTACTAAAAGATAAGGAATTGGCTTTATATAATGTTAATTTTCCACCTCAACCTACTGACATGATGTGGACCAGACAATCTGTTCGTTTGTATGATGGAACGATTATACCAGGCACAGATCCTTTAGGACGTAAGCATTATTGGTTTACGGTTACACCGTTAGAACCTGCTGATGAAGGAACAGATCGTTGGGCAATTGAAAATAATTTGGTTTCTATAACACCATTAAGACTCGACCTTACAGATGAAGCTGTGCTTTCTAAAAAGTTGAGCGAAGTCTAGTTAGTGATATTAATATTCGATTTCATGATCCGTTATGTATATGTGCGATCCTAACTATTTTTGTCTATTTTATATCTATGATGATAGTGGATACATATTCACTTTAAAAATTTGATGTCTATTTAAATATAATTTGAAAATGAAGAATCTGAGAACTATATTTTTACTTTCGCTTTTATTCTTCATCACTGCTTGTGGTGAAAATAAAAATTCCAATTCAGCTTTACAGCATAATCAGGATACTGCAAAACAGCAAAAATCAAATCCCGGAGTTCCATTGGATAATCTCCATAGAAGTAAAACAGGAGATTCTGCTTCAGGGAAAAAAGATGTCAAAACCGGTATTCCACTTGACAATTTAGAACGAAGCAAATCAGCTGATAGTATTAATCAGCCATTGAATCGTTAGCCAAATTTAAATTATTCAAGTATTAGACAGGAGTACTATTGCGTATTTAGTTAATATACGAGTTAAAATCCAGTCAAGACTATTATCTGTTTAAGGAAGTATTGACCATTATTAAATACTTATTTTTCTAAGCGTATACGAATGATCTGATTTAAATGATATACAAAGTTGATTTTGTATAATTCATCCGTACTTTTTATTAGCTATCATTGAGCAGCATCCCTTAAATTGCGGACATGATCATGAGCTGCTTTTTGTCTTTGTGCATGATTTCGGATTATACTTACGATATGTATAGGAAGGTCGGGTGATTCCTGAATTGCTTTTTCATATGCCTTTTTACTTGCGTCTTCACCGCGTTCACATTCCTCGAGGATACTCTTACGATCATGACCAGATAGCGAAGCTTTAAGTTCTAACCAAAAGCGATGTAATTTTCCAGAAATATGCATTCGCTGTCCCGATCCTTCGCCATCAATAACTGCGAAAGGAAGCAATTCACTATTGAATTGATTGGTTTGCTGAATATAATCTTCAAATAGTGTTCTTAAATCCTGGTCGCTATCAGTTTTCAAGTTTTCTAAAGCACGTGTATAGCCATCTATTCTATCATTGTTGATCTGAATCAAATCACTGATAATTTCTGCAGTAGTTTCACTGGTATACATAATTTTTGCCTATTTATCTGTTAATAACCTAATTACTATTTATTAACAACTCGACGTATATAAAGGTTTTTGTTACAGCATTGTTTATCGTTTAATAACAGTCTGTATATGAGTTTTTTTGGCTGTTGCTTTTAAATGTAAACAAGTATTCTTTCTATCATTTAACGTATTTGTTGTAGCTTTTTAAATGCAAACTTTTGACTTAGTACCATGTTATATAGTCAGTAACGCTAAATTAACAAAGATGGCAACAAAAAATGAAAATGAAAAAGTAGGTATTGTCAATCAAGATCAACAACCTATAAAAAAGAAAACGATTACGTCAGTAGTTGATAAAAGAGATAAAAAGCAAGAAGGTGATGGCGAAGCTGGAGTCGATGCGCAAATAAAGCAGCTAAATGATATGCCAGAGCCAGATACATTTCCACGTGAGCATGTAAAGCCTAAGCATAAATAGCATGATAGAAATCAAGAAGATGTTTTTAGAGGGTGCCGAACTAGATTTTCTATTGGAGATCGTGGGGCGATCGGTCATTATGTTTATCTTGATATTAGTGATTTTGAGATTGTCAGGTAAGAAAGGGGTAAGGCAGCTTACCCTTTTCGAAGTAGCAATTATTTTGAGCTTAGGCTCTGCTGCTGGTGACCCTATGTTTCAAGAGGAATTGCCTATTATTTATGCACTCGTTGTCTTATTTTCAGTTATTCTGATTTATAAGCTTATAACTTGGCTATCCACTAAATCCACTTTTATTAATAAGATTTTAGAAGGAGAGGCGATGGTCGTGGTCAGGCATGGTATGTTTGATTTAAAGCACGAACATGATGGTGATTTTTCAAAAATGGAGTTTTTCTCAGAGTTGCGTAATCAATCAGTAGAGCATCTTGGTCAGGTTCGTATGGCTGTACTTGAGATTGATGGTTCAATGAGCATATTATTTTATCCAGATGCAGAAGTAAAATATGGACTCCCATTATTTCCAGATGACTATCAACAGATTACAATCAATGCAGCAGGAGCTCCGATTGCTTGTATGTATTGTGGGCAAATTTTGGAAAATATTCCTCAAGAACAATCATGCCCTCGATGTCAACGTAAAAAATGGGCACTAGCAATTGATACTAAACGTATCTAATTTAGAAGTAATAGAAAAAGATCAAATTATAAGGGAGTACGATATCTTATAATTTGATCTTTTTTCTGTCCTTAGAGTATCATTAGATACTCATTTATTCATGCTATTGAAAAAAAATATGACATTAAATTTCTTTATATTTTGCTTGAAGATAAGGATTATGATAACGTTTGTAGAATAATTTCTTGTCATCTCTATAGCTTGATACGGCTCCCAATTTATGTAACAGTTTAATGTAGTACCATGCCAAATCTATTTGATAAGGTTTAAAACCACTGCGTGCGCTTTTGGGAAATAGATGGTGATTATTATGCCATTCGCCGGCAACGATCCCGGGCCATATTTGATTGATTGATTTGTCATTGACGCTAAAATCTATACCTTCTCTTTGTTTATCTTCTCCTTTAGCATGACCTTCATAATTAAACGTCCTTACTCCAACACCCCAAAAAGCTGCGGCTCCAAAAAGGCTACATGCTAGAGCGTGCCCCCCCATTAGATAAAATGCTAAGTACCAAAAAGACCAGTTTAGTATCCAAGACAGTAGCGCATATGCAGGTTTTACATAGGAGCCCCATTTTTTGTACTGCTTATAGCTATTTGCTGGTACAGCAGTATGCTGCATAAGCAATTTTACTCTATTATAATCTTGTTCATTAAGATCTTTGGCTATGGGTTGATGATTGACGTCGGCAAGAAAGCAATATAGAAATCCCGCTTGTGCATTGTATGGATCTCCTGGTTGATCAGATTTAGCATGGTGTACATGATGTGAAATCACATAGATCTCTTCTGGAATCACATTGATCGTTAGATTTTGGGTGAAAAATCTCCAGAAAGCATTTTTGAATTTGTACGCTCCATGGGTACAGTATCGGTGATGCCAGATAGTTCCATGGGTTCCCATGATGATCATACTGTAAATAAAAGCTGCTAACAGTGTCCACCAACTTAAGTAAGTTGTTAAAAAAATAAAGAAAAAAGGTATTAGACAAATGATCTTTAACCAGCTGAAAAAAGGAAGCCAATTTTTTCGATCTTTAAAAATATTTATTCTATTGAAAAATTCAATGATGATTTCTTTATTCGTTGGCTTAATAAGTTTGCCCGTAGCGTCTTGCCACCCATAGGAAGGTGGTTGTAATACATGATCTAAAAATGACATGTTGGTAATAATTTTAGTTTAGGGATGTTGTCAGAGTAGTTTAGCTAAAAAATAAGTGATATATGAATATTTTTTAGAATAACATTTCGTGTTTATAATTATCTCCTAATAGAACTATTTGAGATCGATTAGGGAATAATTTGGAGTGGTAAATAGTTGATTGAATAGTGTTGTTATCGAATTAGTGATCATCTGAAATGCCATATTTAACAGAAGCTAGCATGTACATTGAATAGACGAAATCTAAATTTAAAAAATGTAGTAAATTAGCACAGATGCTAATCACTACATCAATACGGAGAATTTATCTTAATTCCCCAATTCTTTTATCTTGCTACGCGTACGTTGAAAGCGTTAACACCTTTTTGGCCATTTTCTACTTCAAATGTTACGCTGTCATTTTCACGGATATCATCCATTAAACCAGTTGAATGTACAAATACATCTTGACCACCATTTGTTGGTGTAATAAAACCGAAACCTTTGGTAACGTTAAAGAATTTTACTGTTCCTTCTTGCATTATATTATTGTTTTTATTAAAAATTATTTCATTATAGACCTATGTTTATGTCATCGTATGACACATACAAGTTAATCGATCTGCTAGCAAGAAAAGGATATGTATTTTTGAAGGTTGATAGAAGTCAAGCTCTAAGAGTACTGCGCACTTTTTATGAATAACAAAAATTGGCAGTTGCAAAAAGCGATAAGTAACACGTTGTGGTTTATTTACCTGTTTGGTGTTTGATAATCGCAAGGCAGAGCCTGATTCTAAAACAAATGTAAGTATTATATATTGAAAATCAAAATATATTAATTTTTATCCGCAATAAACTGATTATTGCATCTGTATGCCTTCCATGGCATTTTGACTTTTATTTTTCTTAAATATATTCATATCCATTTTTCCAAAGCGGTATGACAAGTTTAATTTAACGAGCTGCGGATTGGAAAGACGATAATAGGTCTGTGAAAATCCCTCACCAGAAGAAACGATAGTATTGCCTCGACTTCTGAAAATATCGTTTACAGCCAGAGTAACAGATGCTGCTTGGTTTTTCAAGAAACTTTTCTTGATGGCAAGATCAACCCCATAAAATGGTTTTATATATCCTTGTGACGAGCTTTGAGCTTGATTCATCGGCGGACCGAAACTTTGATTTTGTGTAACAGGCATATTTGTTTTGCCTTGATACTCAAAAGCTAATTGAAAGTTCCAATTATTTTTAATATTGAATGTATTGTTTAATTTTCCAAATACTGTCCACATCGCATCAGTTTTTACACGTTCATCTACCTCGATTTTAGAATTATAGAAATTTACATCTGCTGTGAGATCCCACCACTTTTTCAGATTATTAGTGTAAGTAAACTCTGCACCATAGTTTCTGCTGGCATTAGCATTGATATAGGTATTGATAAAATCCATTTTATCTGTGATCGGATTGAGTTCTTGTGTCAGATACCGCGTAATTAAATTATTGGTTTTTTTGTAATATACAGAAGCCAAAAAAGTGCCTTTGCCATGTGTTCTACTATAAGAAATTTCACCCGATGTCGTAAACTCTGGTACAAGGTCCGCATTACCTCTTGTGATATTTAAACTATCGGTATAATCTATAAAAGGAATAATTTGAAAAAAATTGGGACGGTTAACACGGCGGGTTACACTCATTTGAACCTGATCTTTCTCGGATATTTTTTTACTCAAGAATAAGGATGGAAATAGGCTAAGTGGATAGCGATTGTGAAATTTTTCATTGGTATTCAAAAGCTCTCCATCGTAAGTAGAACTTTCGCCACGAAGACCAACTTTGTATGATACCCAATCTTTTAAATTTCCACCAAGAGAAGCGTATACTGCATATACGGTGTTTTTATTATCATAATTGGTAGATGCTGATGTGATATTTTCAAAATCTTCTTCACCTATAGCTTTTAGTGAATTGTCATTGATATTTGTTAAATTATTGATCTGTGCACGCAATCCTGTTTCGAGTTTCATACCATTTTTGAATGGTTTAACGTAATCAGCTTGGATCGTCATAAACTGATTATCACCTGAACCATTATTTTTTTGTATCTGCGTACCTGTAATCTGGTTCATACTATTAAGGTAGTTGGTTGTGTAAAGGCCATTGGATGTATTACTCCCTCCAAAATAGTTAAAGTCAACTGTCAATTCTTCACCTTCTGTTTTGAATTTTTGAACTAGACCAGCTTGTAGACCTCTAGGTTTAAAGCTGCGCTCTGATTCAGAAATTCTATTGCTTAGTGAAGTGTTGCTTGCTGATTGTGTTGAGATCAACGTGCTTTCATTAGGACGAAATTTTCCCTCGACAAATATTCCTGCAATTGAAAATGTAGTCTTTGGACTAAAATCATAATCCAGACCCAGTCTTCCAAAAGTGATCATCCCTTTTGTTTTTCCTTCTATATCTTGGTCTACAACTGAATTTTCGTTGTTGATATTACTCAGTCGATGACTATCTCCCTCGGTATTGGTTCGCATACGCATATTCATACCTGTTAATGAAATATTTAATTTGTCCTGACGTGCATTGAGACTTCCCATAAAATTGGTTCCGCCAAAGCGGTCACCTCCAAGGGTCACCATACCATTGTAACCTGTTTTTTTATTTTTCTTAAGAATGATATTTAAAATACCTGCCATACTCCCTGAAGCATCGTACTTAGCAGATGGATTGGTAATGATCTCTATTTTTTCGATAACGTCGGCTGGTATTTGATCTGGCGAAAGTGTTGTCGGTTTACCATCTACGAAAATTGTTGGAGCAGCATTTCTGAGTTTGACATTGCCGTCAATATCAACTTGAACAGATGGCATATTGCGAAGTACATCAATGGCTGTTCCACCGGCTGCTACGATATTTTTTTCTACATTGTACACTTTTTTGTCAATATCCATCTCCAGCAGCGCTTTACGCCCTGTCACAGTTACTTCATCAAGTTTTTGATTATCGGGTTCTAGGACGATTGACCCCATATCTTTGTTTATATTTTTGGTATTACTTCCATATTCTACTCGTATATCTTTAGCAGTATAACCGACAGAGCTAATTTTTAATTTCCATTTGTCCTTATTGGATACATCTGAAAAACTGAATGTACCATTTTCTTGAGAACTGGTACTTCGTATTAATACTTCTCTTTCCTTGCCAGACGTTTGTTCTTTTATGATCTGCAGTAGAGTGACCGAAGCCTGCGCAATTGGTTTACCTTGATTGTCTACAATTTGACCTAAAAGTTTACCTTCAGAGATGCTTATACTACTTGGGCGGTTAGTTGAAGACGTTTGGGCATCTAATGTCGAGACGGACGCAGCCATCATCAGTGCTGATATATATGTTTTCATTTTTTCTTTTTTCCATGTATGCGGACAGTTCAGGTAATGAAGTCCGATCTAAAGCAAATGTGACAAGGATTTTTAATCTACACAATCATCTGTAGACAAATCACGTAAATGTGTAGACCAATGGAGGTAGATTTAATTAAATTTAGGTCTCGAAAGCTTTATCTCAGGTGAAAGCGCTCGATATTGCTGATATATTTTTTTCCGATAGGCAATGCTATTTCGGGGAGTGTAAGCTTTGTTTGGGTAACGTGTTCAATTCGACTTTTATTGATGATGAAAGAGTTGTGGATACGTAAAAAATCAGTTTCAGGCAGTATTTTTTCCATACCCCTCAGGTTACTGCGTGTAAGAAGAGGATTTGAACGACTTACCAGGTATATTTTGACATAATCTTTTAAGCCTTCTATATAACTGATCTCATGTAAAAAGATTTTTGTTTTTTTATATTCCACATTGACTACGATGTGATCTATTTTTGGTTTATCACGTCTCAACATAATTTCCTCCACTTTCCGAATCGCTGTCGTCAATCTTCCTTTTGAGATGGGTTTGAGTAGATAATCAACCGCATTGAGCTCAAATCCCTCTACAGCATAATCATGATAAGCTGTAGTGAAAATAAATAATGGTGGGGCGGGTAGTTCACGGATAAATTCTGTACCTAATTTTTCTGGCATCTGAATATCTAAAAAAATTAGATCTACAGGTTGATCTTTTAAAAAATCAGACACATCATTAGGAGCATTGAATTTCTGTAAAATCTCTATATTGTCAAAGCTTAATAAATCATCTTCCAAGATATTTAGGGCAAATGGCTCGTCATCGATCAGTATACATTTAATCTTCATCAGTAGTCAGTTTTAGTATAACTTCAAAATACCCTTGATCATTTTTATTAATGGAAAGTTGATGCTTATTGGGGTAGAGTAATTGTAGACGACGTTGTATATTGGCTAAACCAATACCTTCGTTTACACGAGGCTGGGTGTGCTGCAAAATTTTATTGCTTGATTTAAAAGCAATTCCGCCGGGTATTTTAATAAATTGAAAGATGATGTCCGGTGTGTTTTTGCTATCCACTCCATATTTAAATGCATTTTCTACAAAATGAATAAAGAGCAAGGGTGGAATCATTCTATTTTTTAGATCGTTTTCAATTTCAAGCTGTATATTTCCTGCAACCGGAAGCCTTAGTGTTTGTAAAGCGATGAAATTTCGCATATGTTCAATTTCCTTGAAAAGTTCCACTTTTGGACCATCAACCTCATAAAGGATATAGCGCAATATTTCAGATAATTTAATGATGGTATCTTCTGAATCTGGAGATTGCTTACGGATCAGCCAACGAATATTATTTAGCGTATTGAATAGAAAATGGGGGCTGATCTGAAGTTTTAAAATGGTGAGTTCTGCTTTAGTTTTTTCCAATGCAATTTGCTTATTCAATTCTTTCTGCCTAGCCTGTTCTCCATAAAGAAAGATCATGGATGAAGTGATCATACAAAGTGAATATATAATCCCTGGACCGATTACCAGTCGTACAAATAGAATATTCTCTTTTGTAAAATGAGCTAACTCTCCATTGGGATTAAAATAAACAATTGCATAATTGAGAGCAACATATGCTAGAAAACCAAAAAGAATGATAGATACAAAGATTCTACGATGGCTAAAGAAATATTTTGGTGCAACATAGTAGCAGTGTAAATAAAAGCTAGTCGCCAAAAATAAAATATTAACGAAATGAGATATACCCGAATATGGTTTAAATTCGGCAATCTTGTCTGGTTGGTAGAGGTAAGTAATAAACGGAAGAAACAATAGTATAGTCCAGATGACAATATGCAAATAGAACTTTTTGAAGAATCTACCAATCATAACATTATTTTAAGCCAGAAAATTCTCTGATATTTCAAAAATATAAAATTATTCAACATTATTTCGAAAATTCATGATAACATTTATATTCGTATCGTATTGTAAGTGAAAAATGTTTTAAAACTCTTTCATTAAAAATTAACGCAACATGTTTACATTAGAACAGATCAATGAAGCTCATGGTAAAGTTAAAACAGGAGCGGGGTTTCCCTATTTCATAAAAGTAATTAAAGCTTTAGGCGTTATGCGCTATGAAGCTTACATAAAAGATGGACATATTGATTATTATGGTATTCATAATCATATCGTAAAGGCTGGTGAAACATACGAACCACTAGTAATTGCCAACAATGTAAAAAAAGAAAAATTTAAGACCGAATTATTAGCGCATCAACAAGGTGAAACAGATTTTTTAACTTTTATTAAAATGTGTGCTCAGGTTGGGATTGATAAGTGGGTTATTTGTATGGATAAGATGACATGTACCTATTATGATCAAGCAGGCAATGAAATTTTGGTGGAGGATATTCCTCCTATCTAAATACACTAACATGTGGTATACTCATGCTGAGTCAATTGATGAAGTCAATCTGCACCTTTAATTTCTTTATTTTACGTTATTTTTCTAAATAATTTCGTGTCGATTGTGGATCATTTTAATATAAATAGCATCATTAGGATAGAAGTGCCTTTTCTTTTTTATAATTACTGATACAGACATTCCAATCTACAATACCCGTTTGTGCATTAAATTCTGCTATTATATTTCCATTACGTTGCGCGTTGTTATATGAAGCCAAAAGGTTCCAGATTTTTCCTGATAAGCGGGGCTGTCATTTTTTATGGTTTTACTTCCTATCCAAAACATATGGCATTCGATAAAAAATCAATACGAAGCAAAAATGTGTTGTAAAGGCTGCACTTTTATTAAAGTAAAGTAAAACTATTGATTTGTTTGCATAATTCTCTTCATTATTTGTCAAATTTGTGATCAGGTTTATATTTACATCTGTTTTGTAGAGATATTACTTTTCTTGAAAATTTATCTTTATAATAATGATCTACAAGATATAGGATCTTAAAAGATCGCTTTATTTCTTATGTAAAATGTTTAGTATAATTACACGGTAAAGAAAAAATACAATATCAACAATTAAATGAGTATGATGAACTTGAATGTACCTGCAAAGACCTCAGAGTCAGTAAAAAAAATACTTCCGATCATTCTTGCGACTTCAATATTTATGCAGATGCTCGATTCAACTATCCTCAATACTTCCTTGCCAGCTATTGCCAAAGATCTGAATGAATCACCATTAAATATGCAGAATGCCATTATAAGTTATGTCCTTACTTTAGCTGTTTTTATGCCTGTAAGTGGATTTCTGTCAGATAAATTCGGTACAAAGCGTGTTTTTATTTTCTCTATCATACTCTTCAGTGCTGGTTCCTTATTTTGTTCGCTTTCTCAAAATTTGATGCAACTCGTAATCGCACGGGTGGTACAGGGTATCGGTGGTAGTTTGATGACTCCAGTAGGCAAATTGGCCCTCATCAAAACTTTCCCAAAAAAAGAATTACTTAAAGCAATGAATTTTGCGATCATTCCAGCTTTGATAGGGCCTGTATTAGGTCCTTTGGTAGGTGGGTATATGGTCGATTATCTTTCTTGGCATTGGATCTTTCTAATTAATATACCAATTGGTCTAGTAGGTCTCCTGTTGAGTCTGCGATATATGCCCGATTACAGATCAAATATCATTAATTTTGATCTAAAGGGATTTCTTATCTTTGGTGCCGCATCATTACTACTTTCGATTTCCCTAGAATTATTTGGCAATACCGCTCACCTAACACCAGTTTTACTCGTGGCATTAAGTGGATTTTTTATGCTGTATTTTTACTATCGCCATGCGGAAAAAGATGATAATCCTATTTTTCCTTTAAATTTATTTCAAGTGAGAACTTTTCGGGTCGGGATTTTAGGCAATCTAGCTACAAGATTGGGGATTAGTTCTATTCCATTACTATTGCCCATGATGATTCAGATTGCTTACGGTCAGTCTGCAGTGACATCAGGTTGGATCGTGGCTCCAATGGCGTTAACAGCTATCTTTGGTAAATCTGTAGTAATTGGGAGCTTAAATAAGTTCGGGTACAGAGCAACTCTGATGACCAATACATTTATTATTGGATTGCTGATCTGTTGTATGGCCATACCTGCAGTAAATTCGTCTATATATTGGTATGTACCTATTATAGCTACTCTTGGTTTTTTTAACTCTATTCAGTTTACATCGATGAATACCATTTCTATAGCCGATTTACGGCAGTACCACACCAGCAGTGGCAATTCATTAGTTTCTGTCAATCAACAATTGGCCGTTGGTTTTGGTATAGCATTTGGACTCATCGTATTGAAACTTTTTCAAGGTGATGTAAAATTGATTCATCATGAGATTCACAATGCCTTCAGATATACGTTTTTAGTAGTGGGAACTTTAACGATTTTATCGGGATTAATTTTTAGAAGATTGCATTTTAGAGATGGAGATAATATGAAGACCGAAGAGAATAAAGGCCAGTAATCAAAACGGTATTTTTGGACCATCATGACACTTTCAGTTCTATTCATGATATCTCTTAAAAATCAAACAGGAGATATCTGACTGCCTATCAGATATCTCCTGTTTAAATATCCTGTCATGAGCTTGTCCCATAAATATAGAATAGGTGATCATTTGTGCTTTGCTTGTATAACTGTAGTACTTGTTATAAAGAGTTTACATTTTATACAAAAGATCCCTCATGTTATTTTTTTCGAACAGCTTTAAAATTTCCGTTTGGCTGTTTGAATGTTAATGATACAGCTTTGTCATTGACCAGTTCAAATTGAAGGTTATATCCGGTTAATATATTAATTTTAAAAGTATGATTTCCAATAGCTGTAGTTTCATAATCCGTCTGTCCTGGAACAGAAGCGACCAGAATATTGCCCTTCAGGTATACCTTGATAAGAGTGCCTCCTAATATATATTCACCCACATACCGATCCATCACTTCTTTTGACAAATCGACTGCTTTGGGGCGGAAAGTAAAGAAAACAGATTTTCCGTCCATAGGTATTGTCAGACCTGCAATCTTTCCATCATTACCAAAGCTGAAATTGAATTTAAATTCACTATAAGCAGTATCAATTACTCCTTTTTTGTCGATATCTCTAGCCTCGAAGACATCATAATGAAAATGCTTCAGGAAAACATGTTCTTTTCCAAATTTTGAAAATAGTGAATCGCCTTTATGATAAACCTGAATTATTCCTGCAATAGGATTATCATAAAAACCGACATAACTGTCTACTTGGTGAGAGGGACTGGTATTTAAGATTTGTTCTTTTTCTGCTGTCAGGTTTTTATTTTCCTTTTTCTTAGCTGCTTCTTTTTTCTTATTCTGCTCAGCATTCCAATCTATCGGATTGATTTTTAAAATACGATCGGCAATGGTATTACTGATGATCGCTGGTACGGGTGAATTGCTTTGATTGCTCAGTACGACAATACCGAGTTTATCTGATGGAAAAAAGGATACACTTGCAGAAAAGCCATCAATATTGCCACCATGCTCTACTTTATAATGTCCACGGTAAGAGCTGATCATCCATCCTAAACCATAGCTGGCCGAATAAATATCCTTATGCTCTTTCGGTAAACCGCCCGCTATTACCATTTGTGCAGAAGCGGCTTGTTCTATGTAAGACGATGGTAAAATATCGTTACCCATATAAGATCCTCCACTAGTCCACATTTGCAACCAATGTGCCATATCATTTACACTGCTATTAATTGACCCAGCAGGCCCCATGCCCGATATATCATAATAATCCACTCTATCGATCAGGCTATCGTTTTTTAAGGTGTAAGGCAGCGAAGCATCCGAATCTTTTTGCATATCGTAGATACTGGTATTTGAACGTGTCATGGCTAATGGTATAAATAGCTTTTCTTTTATATTTTGCTCCCAAGTTTTTCCAGTTATTTTTTCAGCAATCATACCCTGAAGAAGAAACATATAATTATTGTACTGCCATTTTTCTCTAAGTCCCACATTAGGTTCCATGTACTTGATTCGTTGCATTAAGCTATCTCGATTTGGCGTATTAAAGAGATACCAAGAATAATCATATCTGGAAAGTCCCGTACGATGGGTCATCAGATCACGAACGGTTATTTTATTATTCATATCATCATTAATAAAACGCAAGTCCGGTAGATAGCTTGTTGCCTTGCCATCCAAAGATAGCTGACCGTCTTTTTCTAGTAAACCAAGTAGGGCACAAGTAAATGCTTTCGAGCTTGAGCCTATGGCAAAAAGTGTATTGGGTGTTACGGGCTTCTGTTCTTCAAAGTCCCGATAACCAAATCCCTTACTATAAATGACTTTATTTCCCTCAGTGATGGCTACAGCAAAGCCAGCAACTTTTTGATCATGTAATACTTGGTTTAATACAAGATCTAAATCTATAAGTCTTTTATCAAGCTTAACCTTTTCTTGTTGAGCAAATGTCGAAATGCTGATTAAAGAAAGGGAAAGATAGATAATCGTTCTTTTCATCATATTAAAATTTGTTTTGTTTTAATGGCCTTATTTTTTATAACAATCAAACTTATATGCCTATACATAAGAATTTTTGTTAAATCAATGATACGATATAATTATAATCTTTACAAGAAAAAAAATTATTGTATTGCAATATGGTATGGCTTGTGATTATTATTCATTTTTTATTACCTTTATTGATTGGTTTCATATGCAATGTTTGGTCATATTGCTACATATTAAAGCTCCAATAATCGAAATTATGCGAGATATAAAAGATGTCTTAAAACAGAAGCAACATGTGTTAGATGTTGGGTTTGCAGTGATTGAACAGATTTATTCAAATGAGGAAATAAATAGTATTTTGAATGCTATCCATAATGCCGATACTTCAAAACCTACATTCAGAAAAACAACAGACTTGTTCGCTATTCGTCAATTCTTAAAAGAAATTCCTGAAGTTTTGGCACTTATATTTACGGACAATCTAAAGAAAATCATTCGAGATATTATTGGCGACAATTTCTTTGTAGTAAAGAGCATTTATTTTGATAAACCTGAAAATTCAAATTGGTATGTGTCTTATCATCAAGATCTGACGATTTCGGTCGATAAGAAATTAGAAATTGAGAATTTTGGGCCTTGGACGACGAAACAAAATCAATATGCAGTACAGCCCACCATTGACCTATTAGAAAACATAATGACCATAAGAATTCATCTTGATGATACAGATGAACATAATGGAGCTTTAAAGGTTATTCCAAAATCCCACAGTAAGGGTATTTATCGCCCGGAGACAATAAATTGGGATAATGAGGTTGAAACAATTTGTTCCTTGAAGAGAGGAGGGATTATGCTGATGAAACCCTTGTTATTGCATAGCTCCAATAGAACTACCAATAATAAGAAAAGACGGGTCATACATATCGAATTTTCAAATTTAGAACTGCCGATTGACTTAAAATGGTCAGAACGTATAAATTTTAACTTCATGTAGACACGGGAGATAATCTCTTTTCCATTTTTGAAAGCGGTTTCGATTACTTATACAACTCAATATGAAATCCTCTATTTAGCATATACAGGATTGAGAGAATCCCATCCAAGTTGGAGGCTATCATGAACTGTTTAATAGATGATCTGGGAACTTTCTTTAATACTGTTCATGACGAAAATACTTTTTGTTTGTCCAATGCCCTCTATCTCAGAAAGCTGATTTACAAAAAAATCATGGAATTCATCCATATTCGGTGCTAGAATTTTTAACATAAAATCAAAGTCACCACTGATATTATAAAATTCCACTACTTCATTCAATTTGCTCACTTCTTCAATAAATTTAGATGCGGTCTTTTTGTTATGTGCATTTAAAGCGATCATACATATTACCATCATTCCTTTATCCACTTTTTTACGATCTAAAACAGCCGTATATCCTTTTATGATCCCCAATTTTTCCATACGCTTGATTCGCTCATGAGTAGGTGTTGAGCTTAGGTTAATTCGGCCAGATAGATCGCGGACACTAAGCTTAGCATCTTTTTGTAATAAACGTAGAATAGCGAGATCCTTTTCATCAAGTGTATAATTTTCCATTTGTTCTTTTATGAGGTTCAATATTAATATTTAAAGTGTAAATGTTCTTTATTTTGTTTTGATTATGATGTATTGTTCCAAATTTAATGAATAGTTTTATTATTTGTCCCAATAATTTTAATTTTGCAGGCAATTTGAATGATATGGGAACAAGGAGAAATATAATATTAATACTAGCATCGATAGGAACTTTTGTTGAAGCTTTGGACATTGCCATTATTAACTTAACTATTCCCTCCATTCAACAACAGTTTCATATTGGTGCAGATAAGGTACAGTGGTTACAGACCTTATATGTTTTATTTTTTGGAGGCTTTTTGATTATTGGAGGTAAACTATCTGATGAGATTGGGCGTAAAAAATTATTTCTTTTAGGCGGGTTGATTTTTATGTTCTCCTCATTAGGCGCAGGACTCTCTCCCAACTTTGAGGCGCTTGCCCTATTTCGTGCTTTACAGGGGCTTGGGGCCGCACTTATTATGCCAGCATCCTTGTCAATTGTCACCAATACTTTTACTGAAAATCAAGAAAGAAATCGTGCATTAGGAGTTTTTAGTTCATTTGCAGCGATAGGGTCTGGAAGTGGATTGTCGATAGGAGGGATCATCAGCACCTACCTGAGCTGGCACTGGGTTTTCCTGATTAATGTTCCCATTCTTTTCATCACGTTAATATTAGCATATCATTACCTGCCATCAGATGAAAAAAATAAAAATGTTCAGAAAACAGACGCTATTTCTGGATTATTATTGGTTTTAGGCTTATTAAGCCTGAACTATGGTACACATGAGCTTATCCATATCCATGAACATACCCTATTGGTAGTTGGGTCACTTGCATTGGCCGCATTTATATTAAGCACTGTATTTTATCGTTTAAAAACAGTGTCACAACCCCTAATCAACCTCGAGCTATTTAAATATAGATCACTGGTGGCTTCCAATCTTGCATTCTTTACTTTAGGAGCATTTTTCATAGGATTTTTATTTTTAATATCCTTGATGCTACAGAAAGATATGCATCATAGCGCAGCTTCAGCAGGTATCATGTTGGTACCTTTTAGTATCATGTCTGCACTAGTTGCTAAATTTATACTGCCCACTATTTGTCGAAAATTTTATCCTGCGCAGATGGGTATCTTAGGATGGTCTTTTATGTTAACAGGTGCCATATCTTTACTATTATCCATCTACTTTGGTCATCCGCTACAGATTGTTTTATTCGGCGCTGCATGTATTTCAGGAATTGGAATGACCATTTGTTTTACCAGTTTATCTATTTTAGGTATTCGTGATGTAGATTCCGTTCATTATGGTGTAGCTTCAAGTTTAACCAGTACGAGCTACTTTTTGGGAGCTGGAATCGGTCTTTCATTTATGACCCTAATGAGTCAGCTTTTTCCTTCAAAATTAGCCGTGGATCATTTAAGCTTAACTATTTTGGCCTGTTATGCTGTGATTGCTATGGGCATTTTGAGGTATTTGATCATTAAAGAATTAAAAGCTGAGAAAACTCAAGTTGCTATTTAAATGGAGTTACAGAAATGGAGTAAAAACTATGCCTAGCATCCTGTACAGTCTATTTTTATCAAACAAATAGAATACTGTCTTGGAGATAAGGGTATCCATTTTATCTTAAACTATGATCATGATCGTTTAAATATTTAAAAAGGAATGATTCAAGTGGAATGCCTATTGTGTTGTAAATCATATAAATAAAAAAATCCTCATTTAGAAATGAGGATTTTAAGCCGTGCTCCCAACTGGGCTCGAACCAGTGACCAAAAGATTATGAGTCTTCTACTCTAACCAACTGAGCTATAGGAGCGGTATGTAGCCTTTTTGATGGCTCTGGTGCAAAGATAATAAATTCAAATTTATTATAAAACAATAATTGATAAAAGGTTAAAATAGTAAGTATCGTATATGTTATCATTTCAATTTTAACTTTCAATCCTTCGTTTTTTATCATATCAAAATAGGGAAGGAGAGTCCAAAAATATTTTTTTCAGCGTTCTTGGATAGACCCATAGTGATATCGAAATTTTAAAGAAATTAATAAATTAAAATTCGCTTAAAGATATTGCACATTAAAATTTTTACCTTTACAAACGTAAAAATCATAAAATGGAACAAAATAAATCAATGTCGGCCACCAGATTGTTTATTCTTGCGTGGGTATTTGGACTTATATTCTATTTTTTAGATTATGTGATACGTTCTTCTCCAGCAGTTATGCTACCTCAATTAGCCGAACAGTTTAAGGTAACTCCTGTTACTCTTGTTACGATAATAGGCACTTATTATTATACCTACTCTACGGTTAGTTTACTTGCAGGTTTGGCGCTCGACAAGTTCGGAGCTAAATATTCTTTATTTATCGGAACTTTTATCTTAGGACTAGGCTGTTTACTTTTTGTACTCTCTCATTCATTTTCAGGTAATGCAGGTCGTTTATTGCAAGGTGCAGGTTGTGCATTTGCCTTTCCGGGATGTGTCTACTTAGCTTCAAAAGGATTTTCTGCAAAATCATTGGCAACAGCCATCGGCTTTACACAATGTATAGGCATGCTTGGAGGCTCTGCTGGACAGTTCATTGTTGGTCCATGGATTGAACAGGGCTTGAAGATTAATCATTTTTGGCTCATAACTGGTCTAATCACGATTGTAGTTGCTTTTGGGCTTTTACTCGTCATACCTAAAAACGCTGATCAAGTTCAACCGGTTAATCAAGATAGTTCAAAAGGGATTTTATGGCCATATAAAGTTGTTTTTTCTAATCCGCAGTCTTGGCTGTGTGGTATAATATCAGGGTTATTATTTGCGCCTACTACAATATTTGCCATGACTTGGGGTGTTGCTTTCTTTCAACAAGATAGAGATTTTAGTTTTCACACCGCAACTATAGCCAGTGCGATGATCCCCATGGGGTGGGTATTAGGCTGCCCTCTGCTGGGGTATATAACGGATCGAATTGGTGCACGTAAACCTGTATTAATGGCAGGTGCAACAATGATGATCTTAGCTATCTGCCAGGTCATTTTTATGCCAGATCTGTTATCGGCATATACCACTAATTTTATATTTGGAGTTGCTTCTGGTGCTGCCATGATCCCTTACTCGGTCATTAAAGAATCTAACCCAGATGAAGTTAAAGGTAGCGCTACAGGGGCGATCAACTTTATTACTTTTGGAGTTACCACATTGTTGAACCCCATTTTTAGTAAATTTTTTGGACAAACTTTATCTCAAGAAGCTGATAAATCTACACATTTTCAACTGACAGGATTATTTTGGATTGCCGGTATAGGACTTGCCATTATTTTAATGTTCTTTTTAAAAGAAACAGGACAAAAAAAGGTAAATAAATCGATTTCATAAGATCGATCCACTTTTCATAATGAAGTTATAGCGTTATCCATTCATCTGTATTTTTAAAGATTTTAAATGGCTAGTTTTTAGTTATTTAAATTGAATAGGGGTAATAAGCTCCTTTGATAGATGTTCTATTCTATTTTTTTTATGATGTTTTCTAAATGGTCAACCACTAGGTTAATTATGATTTTGTTGCCCGGATAAAATCTTTCCATCTCCGCTTGAAGGTCTTTGTAGGATTGCAATGCCTGATCGTCATTTGCCGTTCCAGCAACAACCGAAATAGAAATCACATAGGTACTATTTATTTTTTCAGCATACACATACTTCGTTACTTCCTCATCAAAGAAAGTTGTTTGGGTCAGGATGTCTGCCAGTTTATCAACATCATGATTAGTCAGGTTTTCACTGTCAAAAACAATTTCATGTTTCATAACACCATAGGTATTAACTGTTTCAGTTGTTCCTGACCGATCCGTAACAAATATGACAGAAAATAGTATGATCAAGGTGACTATAAGACCAATTATTCCAACGCAAATTATACGTCCCCAACTGAAAACCTCTCCACCTGTCGCGATATAGTTTTCAATATTTTTACGCTGAAAATAGTTTAGTAAACCAGCAGCAATAGTGGTATAAATGATAGGAATTATTTGATTTGGAATTTTGATATGTTCTGGAATTAAGAATATACCACCACAAATTATAATGGTCGTAAATGGTCGTAAGAATGGCGTAAATCCAAGTTTTTTTAGCTTTACCGTATTCTCCAAACACTTTAAAATTTTCTGCGATAAAGTAACCTGCAACTAAGGGACCACCTAAAAATGTTCCAACCCAAATTGCTTTATCTTTATAAATTTTTTTACTTCCATTCTGGATTTCAAGTGTTTGTTCCATATTATTGATTAAAGGTGCATTCACACGCTGTTTTTGGTATTAAATGTAATATTTTCACCTTAAGTATACAAATTCACCTTCACATTTCCTCCGTTCACCGAGTTTTTCCTTGCGTTAGTCTAAATGTTATGGTTATCGGTTTATTTTTATCCTACTTTTAAATCAACAAATAGGGCAGCGGCTTCGGAGTTTCAGTTGTTGGATTTTGAGCATAGCTGGAAATGCTTATGATAACTTCATCAAAGATGAATAGCAAAATGTTATGTTTTAATTATCAACCTAAATTTAGAAGATCATGAAGATTATAAAACCTCTCCATATTACATTTATTTTCGCCATGTTGGTGACAACTGTTTTTGCACAGACCAGCAAGGAGCTGCAAGAAGAGATTACAAAAGTAGAATCCGGCCTAATACCACCAGTGCGGTTTGAGGGCGAATCTTCATGGGATATCGTTTCTCGGATGAAGTTTTATGATGTTCCCGGTGTAAGTATAGCTGTTATCAAAAATTCCAAAGTCATCTGGAGTAAAACATACGGATACGCCGATCTTGAATCTAAGACCGCAGTGAGCGCTAATACCTTGTTTCAAGTAGCTTCGATGAGCAAACCAGTAAGCGCTTATGCTGCTTTAAAGGAAGTAGAACTTGGTAGGCTAGATCCTGAAATGGATGTGAACACATATTTGATATCTTGGAAAGTTCCCGATAATGAATGGACAAAAACGAAAAAAGTCACGCTTAAAAATATGCTGAGCCATACTGCTGGATTCACTGTAAGCGGATTTCCCGGTTATACAATAAAAGATCCAATTCCCACAGCAGTTCAAGTATTGAATGGCGAAAAACCCTCTAATACGCCTATGGTTTTTGTTGATAAAATTCCTGGTGCTAATTTTCGATATTCAGGAGGTGGATATACCGTGATGCAGCAAATGCTTGTGGATATTGAACAGAAGGACTTTACAACCATAATGCGTGAAAAAGTGCTCTTACCTCTTCATATGAAAAACAGTACTTTTGCACAACCACTTCCACCATCTATTGCTCAGTTTGCAGCAACAGCCTACAGCGCAGACGGAAAACGAGTGGAAGGTAGATATCATATCTATCCGGAGCAGGCTGCTGCAGGTTTGTGGTCTACTGCAGAAGATTATGCCAAATTTGTCATTGATATTCAAAATACATTGAGCGGCAAAAGTAATGTCATTATTTCCAAAAAGACGGCTGAACAATTTACTAGTCCTTTCATAGAATCATTTATAGGCTTAGGTATTTTTCTTGAAAATTATGACGGCGAGATGTATGTCTCCCATGGTGGCTGGAATGAAGGGTTCAGTAGCAGTTTTATTGGTAGTAAAACAAGTGGTGACGGAGTGGTAGTGCTTACGAATACCAACAAGCCTCTGTTTATCAATGAACTCGTCCGTTCCGTTGCTTTAACATACAGTTGGCCTAATTATATGGCACCTGCTCATAAAATTTTACCTTTAACCCAACAAGATCTAAATTCCTATTTAGGAAGATACAAGTATGATCAGTATGGGTTTATCAAAGTATATAAAGAAAATGGTAAACTGATGGCTGTTCAGAACTTAAATGATCCTACAGAACTGATTAAAGTTGGAGAAAATACATTCGCTATGCGAGACTGGAATTTTAAGGTGAGTTTTGTACAAGATACCATCTCAGGAAAGAAAGAACTCATACAGACGTTGGCTGATCAAACTATCCGGTCTAAAAATCCAAAATTAGTTAAAGATGAAATTGTACCCCTGGAATTAATTTTAGAAGGTCATTTTGAAAAGGGTTTACAAGCTTATCAAAAAGCAAAAAAAGAGGATAGTGATCATGAACAACTTTCAGAAGGGTTTCTGAATACGATGGGATATGTACTGCTCCATCGGAATAAGACTGATCAAGCTATTGATCTTTTTAGAGTCAATACACACTTATATCCCAATAGTGAAAATGCATATGACAGCTTGGGAGAAGCTTATTTAAAAGCCGGTAATAAAAATAAAGCAAAGCAGAGTTATCAACAGTTAATTAAAATCAATCCTAAAAACGAACGTGCTATTCAGGTTTTACAAACGCTATAATAAAAAAACACAAAAAATATAGCAACTCATGTGATGACTC
Source organism: Sphingobacterium sp. UBA6320 (assembly GCF_002440335.1). NCBI lineage: Bacteria > Pseudomonadati > Bacteroidota > Sphingobacteriia > Sphingobacteriales > Sphingobacteriaceae > Sphingobacterium > Sphingobacterium sp. UBA6320. The sequence continues at coordinate 128,172 of NZ_DJTA01000010.1, forward strand.
TCAGTGAAGAAATAAAAAAGATATATGGATGTACCATTCATGGACATTTTTTGGACTTGAAAAACCTTTTGTAAGACACTGTGCAGTCGCTATTCGATACTATTGATAAATAAAAGTTTCGCGATATTTTATCCATGATTTTTTGAATAAGCAAAAAGTAAGAATTTATTCATCAGCTCGCTACTGTATAGGACTACTGCCTTACGATAACGAGTAAACAAGTCTCTACAAATTCAAAAAAAATAGAAATATGAGAAACAGATGCCAAGAATCATTGTTTATCATAATATGATACTAAACTCGTCTAAGATTCCCTTACGTTATATGTTTAACAAAGTAAAAAAGGAAATCACTTTGGTCGCCATTATTGGCTTAATTTTTAATGCCTTTACTTATGTATTGGAAGATAGGCTTCCCGATATGCCATTGGGGGTTCCTGCATTTTTAGGAACAGCGATATCGGTTTTATTATCTTTCAAAATGAGTCAATCCTATGAACGATGGTGGGAAGCCCGAAAGATATGGGGCGCTATTGTCAACGATTCTCGGTCACTTGTCATCCAGTTACAGGGCTATCTTGATGCCGAATATGCAAGCGTTATAAAGGAAATAGCATACAAGCAGATTGCTTGGTGTTATGCATTAGGGGATTCTCTTCGCGGTCTCAATCCTCTTGCTAGACCATTGGAACTGACACAGGATGAAATCGATTTACTTCAACACCATAAAAACGTGCCATTGGCAATCACCCAATTACAGGCACTCACGATCAAGAAATTATCAGAGAAGCAAGCTATGCACGAGTTTTACCGTGTTCAGTTGGATCAGACCTTAGTGCGTCTGGTAGATGCTATGGGTAGGGCCGAACGTATCAACACCACTGTGTTCCCAGTTACATACCGGCTTTTCCTGCACGGAGCGATATATCTTTTTTTAATCACTTTATCGATAGCCATACAGGATGTAAGTCCGATTTTCGAGATTCCACTATTAGTTCTTATCGCAGCCTTGTTTTTCCTTGCTGATAAGACAGCATATAATCTTCAGGATCCCTTTCGTAATCGACAAAGTGACACACCAGTAACCGCCATAGCCCGGAACATCGAGATCAATATTAAGCAATTGCTTGGAGAAGAAGATATTCCAGAGCCATTGAAACCAAAGACATTTTTTATTCTCTAGTTTTTTTTGTAGAAAAGCAGTTTATTATCAGTATATTAAAGAAAGGGTTAGGAATTACAATTGTTTAGTTGAAGGTCAGTTTAATCAGTGAAAAAGATATCTTTCAATCCTACATGATCATAAATCTGAGCAACTCCCATTATATAAAGATAAGTAATGGGAGTTGTTATTTCATTTATTGTATTGATTTATAATTTAACTTTTATCTGATAAATTCTAGTTTCCTCTTCCCAGGGATGGTATCCCTGACCAATATAGTCAAATCCTAATTTTTCATAGTATCCGATATGGTCCGTGCAGAGATTTAAATAGGTAAAACCAAAATTTCTTGTATCTGTTTTTGCTCGATCAATGATTAGGTTGCCATAATTGTGGCCCCTATATTTTTCATCAATAAATAGTGCGCAAAGCCATGGATATAAATCCATTCGGCTAATGAAATCGTTTGTAATCAATCCTGCACAACCGATTATTTCATTTTCTTTCTCTAACAAATACCATTGAGGTAATGGTTGTTCTGCGTCTATACAATTTGTTATGCAATCTTCATAAATAATTGGTAATACTTCAGACCAACTGTTTTGTAAGTATTGTATGGCTTTCTCCTTATATTCTGGATTTTCTCTAACAGAAATTACGTTCATTTGTTTGATTTTTATGATAAACAAAGAGTAGCATAGCTATCCTTTAATATGCTCTATTGATGTTGTTCGTTCGATAATTTTACGAGGATACTATTTATATTGTAGGATTACAACAGATATCGATTCTATTACCGAATTTAATATTTCTTGTTTTAAATTTCCGCTTAAACTAAATCTTAATTTTAGCCAGAAGATCATTATATATGATGAAGTTTCCTTTATCAAAGCTAACGACTATAACCTTAGTGATTTTATCGTTGTTTTTAAGATAGATTATGGTCATACATAAAAAGCGCCATTTTTAACTAGCGCTTTTTATGTAAAATTATTTGATCTCGATGTAATCTTCGGATTGAATGACCCCTTCATTAATGTTAATTGTAACCCGGCCTTTAGTTTGCATAAAGTTGGAGGGGGCCAAAAATTGAAAACTATCATTTGTCCGATTCACGACTTGTACATACTGTCCACCTAGAAAAACCTGTTCTGCATGCATAATTCCTTTCCCTTTGACTGTGATGAGGTCTCCTGGATAGGCATACAGCGGACTTACACTACTGATGGTACTTTTTTCAATGTTGAATGATAGGTTACCTTCTCCAAATATTTGATCATTCGTCCCGTAATAATACACCTTTATGAGCGCTTTACCCTCTTTTTGATCCGGTATTTTAAAGGTCATCGTACCATTATTTAACTTTTTGTCATAAATAGCATGGTCATTGAGGTTTACACCATATTCTATGCCGTCTATGAATGTACCGCTTACTTTTATCTGATCACCGATGTAGGCTGTTTTAGTATCGACCTGAGATAGCGTAAGTTTACGGACTTCAATTTTATTGTTACTCGTTATTTTATCGTAGTACGGACTATTGATGCTAATAGGGTAGGAGCCATTACTAATATCAGGAATCTGTAGTTGTATGGATTCATCGTAATTAAGCTGGCCTTGATCTGCTGCTAGCTCGCCAAACTGTACCGTAAACCGGCTGTTATAGAGGAACTGGTTGAATTTCATACCACTTACTTGTACAGAAGTTTTTGGATGAACGACAGATCTATTGAAGATCATGTCTGCACCGTTGGGCAAAATTAGTTGCACTGCAGTTGGGAAAATTACCTCATTTATACCGTTATGATAACCGATTTTAAATGTATTACCCTTTAATCCTGCGATATCAAATAGATTAAATGGATTTTGATATTTAACTTTTATTCCATTTACAATCAAAAATAGGTCCGTTGTCTCTTGATATCGATCGGGTAGATTTTGGCCAGTTAATGTAATAGGCGTATTTAAATACATATTGCTTACGATTAAAGGATCGATCGTAGCTACGACCTTCACGCGAGGAAGAGCATAGCTTTCATAGTCCGGATATCCGTTGTTAGAACCTGCGCTTGAGATGTTCTGTAAAAAGAATTCGAGTGTCGAACCATGTGTTGCGGTGGTTTTGGGAATCACGTATGTTAGTTTCTTTTTATCTGAACTAATTTCATAGGGAATAATCGTTTGGTAGTATGAATTTCGGATAAGATAAGATTCGTTTACGCCTTCAAAATTTCCATTGATGGTTATTTTATCACCTGTCCGAACAGATTTGATCTCAGCAGGTTCAACAGAAATATTGTTCCAGCGTATCATAACTGCTGTCGATCGATAAAAGCCTTTATCAGTCTGTATATAGAAACCTACAGCATAGCGATCTGCACTTTTTAATCCACCTTTAGGAGTAAAAGAATAGCTCAGGGTACCTATTTTGACATCTTTGCCCAAGGCAATTTGCTCCTCCTTACCACTATTACCACTTTCAACTCTAGAGATCAGCACGCCATATTCAAGAATATTTTCTTGATTAAGGGATACTAGACGAGTGGATACCGTTGCACCAGATTGGGATATTTCCTCTATTTTAGAAAATTCAAATGCGATGGGTTTGGACTCGATTATGGGTACTAATTTTTCTTCGGTCTTTTTACAGGCAACGCAAGTCAGCGCTGTCATAAATAGCATATATAGGATTTGTTTCATTTTATTTATAGAGTTGTGCTGAGCAATTAATGGATTTCAAAATAATTTGTTGATGATATGAGTCTACCATTGTTTACAATGGATAACCTCACTTTTCCTTTGGAAATACTAAGAGGGATCTGAAACATGATCTCATCGTCACTATAACTAATCGGAATAATTGGAATATCTCCAATAAAGATTTGATCGGCGTATTTGATAGCTTTTCCTTTCATTGTAATAATCTCACCTGCAGTTCCTTTTTCAGGTGAAAAAGAATCAAATGTAGGTGCTAAGACCGTTATTTTAATGGGTCGCTTGGAAAATACAGTTGACCATTATACTGTTTATATCCAATTTTCCAGCTGGTTTGGCCCATTGCTATGTTGGGTATTTGAAAGGTCAGCTTATCCTTTTCTGCACGAAACTCATTTTCATAATCAGAATTTTCTAACTTTATTGTATATGGATAGCCTGCTATAAAATTACCGCTGATTGAAATCATATCGCCAATATAGTGTTCACTATTTTTTTTCGCAGACCATTGGAAGGGCTTGACCTGTATCATCTTATTAGAAGCTATATTCCCGATGGCATGGTTTAGTTGGAGTGTGTAGTTAGCTTCAGGAATATTATCGAGGTAATATTCTTCGTAATCATGCACACTTCGTTTCAGCATATAGTGCTTACTACTATTTGTTAAGGAAAGCGTCGGAACTTCTTGATTATAATAAAATTTATTGAAATCATCAAATTGCAACCTGACCACCGTGTTTGGATGTGCTTCTTTTGCCGTTAGATGAAATAGATCTCCTGTAGCTCGAGCGATCGTGATCACCCCAGGAAACATCACCGAGTCCCGACCGTTTAAATAGCCGATACGTAAAGTGTTTCCCTTTAAATTTTTTAAGTTGCTTAAACTTATTTCTCGTTGATATGGAATTGTTTGGTCTCCAATGATAACGCGTAGGCTATTGTTATAATTATTTATTTGGTAAGAATTTACTCCTTCAAGATTAATGCTTTCATTGAGGTAATAGGTACGCATACTTGGAGCTTTAAGATGACCAAGCGTGCGGATATCGACAAGTGCATGACTGTAAAATGTTGTAGACTCGTATCGGTTTAATATAGCACTAACATTTGCGTTATGTGTCCCCAATGTGGCAGGCATAACAAAAGATAGCTCTGTCTTTTCTTTGTTCAGCACGATTGGTATCTGGTAGGCTTTCAGTTCCTTAATATCCACACTGTATCTTTCATCAACTTTTGAAAAATCACCTTGGATACGCACGGTGTCACCCGCAGCTTGAAGGAGCGTGCCCATAGCGTTGATCTTGATACCGTCAATCGTTTGATAATACACAACAGATTTGGCGTAGGACCTGTCTGTTTTAATGTAGAAATAATAACTGAACTGTTTTCCCAATTCAGGTTTATTTTTCGGTTTGTAGCTGTATTGAAAAGGGCCTATCTTCGGCACCATACCCATATCGATGGTGATTTCTTCATCTGGTGCATCCAGTCCACGAATGATAAGACCAAACTCCTGAATGTTTTCGTCGTTCAGTTTTTGAATCACACCATGGAAGATAAATTGTTCTGCACTGATTTCGCCCATAGGAGAGTTAGCAATCATGATGGGGCTGATATCGACATAGGTGGTTTTGTATTCTTTTGTACAGCTCGATAGGATGGGGTGTAGGGTAGTCATGAGAATAAAAGCTCCCCATAGGCTGTATCTTTGTGTTATATATAGCATTTTCATGTTCTTTTTTAGAGTGCCGTTACTTCAAATACTTCTGGAACTTGCAACCAGCGATCTGCAAGTCTAGCACTGATTTTGTATTGACCAGGTGTTAGGTAGTTCGGTAAGGTAACCAGCACTTCATCATAAGTGTTAGCGATTTGTGAAGCGTAGATCTGATTACCTCCCAAGTATATCGTTGCAAATGCAATGGATTTACCTTTCAACCGGATTGCTGTACCGCCACTTCCTTTCAGTGGTGCAAAACCTGTATAGGTAAATGGATTCACCTGAACACTGAGGTTTGTATGAACTGGTATACTGTTGCTTTGTATTTCATTCCAGTATCCTACTGTTACCTCATGTTCACCGCTTTTGAGCACGGGTATCGCAAATCGAATCAGACCCTCCTCGGCCACTATTCCATAAATTCCGTTATCTGCAAGGTGGACACTGTAATACTGACCTTTTATAAAGTTTCCCGATATGGTGACCTGGCTGCCCATTTCATGGCTATTTTGGATAAGCTTGTTCACCTTCAATTTTTCGACTTTAAGTTTCTTTTCCGTAATCAACTCATAATTCATGTTCTTGATCGTTAACGGATATTCTCCTTCGGGCAGATCTCCAGCTGATAGTGTATAACTACCCACCTGTGTATCTAGGCCCATTTGGACAGGATAGGTTCCAAGTGTAAAAGAAGTGGGGCCGAAGAGTTGGTAGGAACGTAATCCCATCACTTTGGTACTTCCAAAGGGGTGCACACGCGTTGTCTGAAAATAGATTTCTTTGGTATCGGGTCGAGCTAATTGCAGCTTTTGTGGAAAAATTATGGTATCTCGACCATTAAAGTAACCTATACGATAGCTATCACCATTTTCAGGTTTAAGATAGTCGTATAATCTCAAAAATTGCTGGTAAGGAATAAGTTGGTCGCCGATGAGGATTGAAGTCCTGTATGCGAGACCTTCTTTTGCACTTAACGTAAGATGAGAGTAAATATCCATGATATAACTTTCTGGAGGATTGAGGCGTGCAAGGTATGTGACTTCCGTAAGATAATATCGATGATCAGCATCTTCAGAATTTGTTTTCGAGACTAAATATACATACGCAGATTCTGTTTGGCCATTAGGTGGTAGTTTGAAGCTTAGATCGATATTATTATTGCTAACGGTAAATGGTATTTTATCGTTTGATTTTCCAATATAGAGATCGTAGCGTGCGTATACATCTTTAAAATTACCCTTTAGAGTAAGCTCATCTCCACTATAACCCCTTAGAGATTGGTTAGGATGAACCATAAAGTCTTGTGAGTGGTTAACATAATACTGTAAGTATTGACCATAAATATCATTTTTGGTCGTTTTTATGTAATAACGAAATTTTTGGACATAACCTAGATCATTCAACACACTTTCATCGAGAGTCAAAATCATGCGTCCAATTGCAGCAGGAGTTTTAATCTGAAAGTTCTTGATCACTTCTTTACCATCGTTGATACTGATAAATTCGAAACCATGTTCGATAATTTTATCTGCATTGAGATAAAGGACGTTCGATAGTAAGCTTATTTTTTTGTCTGGAATAATCTCAAATCCATGTGTCTCCAACTGGATTGGTCTAGTATCCTCAAAAGGTATTGTCTCAACCTTATTGCAGGAAATTTGCGTCAAGAATAGTAAAACTATACAACGCATAAAATGCTGTCCCTTCATAAATATAATAAAATGGCTACTTTGGGGCAAAGATATAAAAATTCCTGTCTAAGTGAATTTTTAATTTAAAATTATATTTTCCGTTAAAAAAAAGAAATCAATTGTAGAGAATTGCAGTAATGAACGAATTTCAGTAAGTGTCAGTTCAATTGTTTGCCTTCGATTTTAATTAGAGAGTTAATACATTGAACATTAAAAAGGACTGTAAATACCACTTATCAGCAAATTATCGACATCAAACATATTGCTTCTTACGAAAGTATAGAAAGCATATATAATATGCGTTATTTTACAGGAAGACTATATGTCGCTTATAGCCGGATCTGAAGATAGTACAAGAAACCAGTTAGAGATAATTCAGGAGCAATACGGTATCGAAATTCGTAAATTTATTACCTATTCAACTAACTTCGTGAAATGGATCATCATCTTCCTACTTTTGTATGAAAAAACTAGGAAGATGATATTATAAATCCAATTTTGTTGATGCAAAATGATCTAATGCCAATCAAAGTAGCAGTGTTTACACTGTCTTGCTAGCGGAGTTCTTGCCAACTTGCCACATTTTGGGCAATTGTTAAAAGTAATTTGTGAATGATGGTGAGCCAAGATACGTTCGGCAGTATTTTTATAAAATTTTTCCGATCCATCACGGATGAGTGATAAAGCTATACGATCTTTAGTAAGCCAACCAGTTTTAAGGTAGATCTTCTTCATTTTATCCAAATCCTTATTTCCTTCAAGTTTCAATAATGAATGTATATGCTTATAAGCTAATTTCTCATGTGGAGACATCAGATGAAGATAATGGGTAATTACATAGTTTTGAGTATCTTGATCTATCATAATTTTAAACATCAATTACCATCTAGTGTGGAGGTTATTATATTATAATTAATAGTTAGCAGGTTGATTGAAAAAACACCATTACATTTTTTGTTGTTTCCTTTCGATTGGATCCTACGCATTTTCAATGATTTGTCATTGGTAATAGCGATAGTTAAATAATGAATATAAAAAAAGGAAATAAGTTCTTTTTTTATTTGACAAATACATTTATCTAAAATCATATGATAGGCTTCTATATGGTCTGTAAATATAATAAGGAATAATTAATAATCCGCAAACATCTCCAAATAAAACAAGCTAAAAATAATAGTAATTATATGCTAATATAGTTAGTTTTATTATCTATCTTTGAATATTGAATAAGGATGGACACTATATAAGATAATCGGTTGCTCAATATTCTTACGTGTTCATCCTGTTCAATATTGGATTAAAACAGGGGAAGTTCTATAATTAATCTATTAATTTTAAAAGCTAAACAGATGAATTTAAAGCAAATACAACAAGAATATATCACTAAACATCCTACAGCTGTAAAAGTAAATACTAAAGGAAAAGCTCAGTTATCCTTTCAACAGGTTGCTGGCATCCGTGAGTCCGCTTTTAGTATTTCCAAGCTATTTACCATTAGCGAAGGCGAGCAGGTGATTAGACAAGGTTTTGCTCGTTGGCCAGATATGATAGCAGGAGAGTTGGAGTTACTCAACAAGAGATTGGTGGATTAGTAATTAATTCACCTTCTTTGAACCTTTCTTAGGCGTGCATTTGTTATAAATTAAAATCATTCATAGCCGGCATATTGATTTCCTTTACACAACTAGCATTAGAAGTTGATATGATAAATTTCAATGCATTAATCACATCTTGTAAAGGAATTAGGTTTCCATCAGTTTTTTCTATTACAGTTTCTATACTTTCACCATTGTCAAATTCGGTTGCTAAATAACCTAAGTTTAATATGGAAACCCCAATTTTATACTCACGAAGATTCTCTCTCAATGAATGTACTATACCTCTTAATGCGAACTTAGTCGCGGCAAAAGTTACTTCTTTTCCATTATTGTTATCTAGTCCCCAAGTTGAGCCAATTAGAATTATTTTGTCGTTGTCAGATTGTTTTAAATTTTCAATTACTGATTTAATATTCAAAATACAGGATGTGATATTTGTATTTATCAAAGTAGATATTTCTGATTCAGAATTTTCTTCAAAACTATAGCTTTCTGTAAAAGCTTTACTTTCCCATATTCCAACATTATAAATGAAGTAATCTACTTTTTTATCCCCTACATTCGCTTTTATAATCTCTGACGATTTTTTGGGGTTTGACAGGTCCGTGCTAATCCACTTGATATTCATTTTTTCGTGTAAATAGTCTGGTTTACTTCTTGAAATTCCCAATACTTCATCATTTTCATTGGGTAAGCATTTAGCAATTGCTTTTCCCAGACCTTTACTTATTCCAAATATTAAATAAGTTTTTATTTCCGCTTTCAAATTCTTCTACTTTTAAGGATGATCTCCGTCTTGTCGCACCATTGTATTCAGATGTACTTGGCAGTGCGGACGGTTTTGACTAAATACAAAATTTAAATATAAGAGCTTCACTTGAAAATTTGCATAACTGGATCTAATTGAATTTTCTTTTTTCAATTGCACATCTACCGATGAAATGTAGAGTATCATTAGAGGAGATTCGTATTAACTTAAATAAAATTTATGGCTCAGATTATAATAGATCACCAGCAAATCCAGTATAATTCTTAATAGAACATTTATCAAACTTACCTGAACCTGGGGGAGCGATAACGTGTAAATGTCCATCAGTTAAATGATTGTCTAATTCGTCAAGCACACGTTGTTGGTATTTTCTCCAACTGTATTTAAATTTTATGTCTTTAGGATATTCTGTCCATGTATCGGTAAGTTTTTAAAAGCCGTAGTATGAAATATTATTGTCCAACGTTATCTGTCCTAAGTTTGTTCAGTAATTCAGTTGGCGCATAGCCATAGTGTTTTTTAAAGGCGTATGAAAAGTGCGACAGGTTCTCAAAGCCTGTTTCATAACAGACATCAATGGGACGTTTCTGTTTTTCCGTAAATTGGTAATGCGCCAGTTCTAGCCTTTTTTGAGTGAGCCAGCGTTGTGGCGTTGTATGGAACGCTTTGCTGAAGTCTCTTTTAAATGTCGTCAGGCTTCTTCCGGTCAGGTAACCGAATTTTGCAAGAGGAAGGTTAAACATAAAGTTTTTCTCCATATATCCGGTCAGATCAATTTTTCCAGGTTCTTCAAAATTAGCCAGTATATGGTCTATGCTTTTATCAATTACCCTTAGAATACTAATGGCTTCTGTTATTTTTAATGTTGCAATATGTTCTGGTAGTTCTTTGATATCAAAATACGGAATCAGGGAAGACAAACAACTTTCCAATAAAGGATCATTGCTAAAATGATAAATTTTAGGCGACTCTAATGTTTTGGAAACTACATCCAGATGGGCATAAAAATCCCTTAATCTTGCAGTGGTCAGATGCATCACGACTGTCTTATGTGGTTTCCCGTCTATTGGATAATTGATGATGGTGGCTAACTGGTTTCTAGGAATAAGGAAAATATCGCCACCTTTAAACACATAATTGGCATCCGCTTGGACTATTTTTGTCTCACCTGAAATGAACCAGATCAACATGTGGTGCTCAAATAAAATGTCCGATTTAAAAAACTTATCCTCGTAACAAGAAAGCTTGAGATCATCCGTTATGTATTTTGCTTCGTATTCCATCATCGTTTCTTATTGATTTTCCTAAGGGAAAAGATTACCTTAAAAATAAAAAATATAATTAATTTTTTTCGTAAAAGGCGGTATAAATTTTTGTTGATAGTAATAGACAGATGGTGTTCTACCGTTCTTTTAAAATTTTCTACCGCCTCACGATTATATTGATTATCTCCATCTAAATGACAACGATCTTATCTGCTAGCGCCTTCATATCTTTTACTTCGGTTTTAAATTATAGGAAAAGTGATACCGCTGATTTCTTCACTCCATTTCCATAGTTGTTTGGCATTATCCTCATCCAGAGCGTATTGTTTTACTCCCGAAGATATTCCGCTGTCGGATGCCAGTGTGGCAATATCTGCATCTTCACAGTACACGCCTCCTATATTATCGAGCAACGACGTAGTCGCACACCATACTGTAGTTGCCGCCCCCTGCGGGATGGTTTTGAGTGAAGCCACTACCTCGGGAAGCATATTTCCCTTTTCATCCATAAAACCCATTTTTATAAACAGGTCCAATGGAGCTTCCCTTCCAAGTTCTGTCCCAGCTATAGAACCCGGATGCAGGCTATATGCCCGTACATTGAATGCTCTAGCTCGGTTATCTAGTTCTAGAGCAAATAAGTTGCTTGCAGTCTTTGATTGACCATAGTCCTGTAATGTTTCGTATTCACGGTTTTGAAAATTTGGATCATTGAAATCGAAGGTTCCGAAATGGTGACCGTGCGAAGATACATTAATGACTCTAGCACCATTTGCTTGTTTCAAAGCAGGCCACAGTTTTGTTGTTAACTGGAATTGGGCAAGATAATTAGTAACCAGCTGCGATTCGATAGCACGGCTATCGTAGCGAAGTGGTACCCACATAATTCCCGCATTGTTGATCAATAGGTGAAGCGGTCTGCCTGACGCTATAAATTTATCTGCAAATCCATAAATGGAAGAGGTATCCATTAAATCCATCTGCTCTATTTCCACTTGGTCAATTCCTTTTAGATTCTGTTTTGCTTTTTCGATATCTCTTGCCGGTACAATAACGGTTGCCCCTGCAAGTGACAATGTCTTGGTCGTTTCTAGACCAATACCAGTGTTACCACCTGTTACGATTGCTATTTTTCCTGTCAGGTCTATACCTTTAATCACGTCTGTTGCTGTTGATTTTGCATTGAAGCCAGAGCCTATTGGTTTTTGTAGTGCTCCCTGATAATTGTATTGTTCCATTTTTTATAATTTTATTTGTTATTGTTGAAACAAATATAGATGGATGATTAAAAGCTAGGTTTGTTCAAACGTCCGAAGTCACTTTGCTTAAAGGTCCACTGTTATTTTTTAGTAGCTTATGCGGAGTTGTGTGTTTTTTGTATAACTGCAATCCGGAGCCAGCTCTGTGAAGTTTGCTTCGCAGATCTCTTCGGGATTTTTCAGTGGGCCCTCTCGCAATTATGAGAATAAATTACATGAACTACATAAAAGCCTGATGGACTATTTAAAGCAAAATACCCATAGCCACCGGGCAGACGCTGTTATAGACTTCAGCGTCAATATTGACGAACTCTCGGGCAAAGAAACCCACGATCGTTTATGATCACCGCTATCACCGTTTAAGTCTTTTTTTGTTAAGACTTAACATCAACTCCTCTGCAGAAATTACTGTAGTGTTATTCTATGATATTATCATAACAGTTGTACTAGGAATTGTTTTGAATTTTTAATTTGGTTATTTTATTTTGTTAATTAGTTGATTATGTGTATATTCATATAACCTTTCATAAAATATGCACATGCAGAACTGCTGTGCTGCGAAGCCTCCCAACCTGGAGGCTTCGCTGTATAGTGTCCTCGTAACCGCTAATGAGGAAGAATGCAAATTTTTTCTTGTGTTGTTTCATAACCTTGTTTTTATTGGACAGATAGAAAGAAATTTTTGCCTTGGACGTTTATTATTCTTTTACTTAAGATGACTTTAACCGATTTCATCCGACCTGCTATAACAAAGTTCAATAGAATTTTTTGTTATTTTTTGGGATTTGTAGCCCTATATTTTGTGAATTTATACCCAATAATTTGGGTATTTGAACCCTAATTATTGGATAGAAGCTACTTTTTTCTACCGTTTTCCTACTCTTCTTCTGACTTTCTTCTGACCAACTTCTACCTTTTCTTTAGTGCGCTTCGACTGGGCTTCGAGGCTCCTTCGATACAACAGCATGAAAAGTCGAAGCCGACTCGAAGCGCACTCGAAGCCGACTCGAAGCGAGCTGGGCAATAGGTAGGAGTTAGTATGGTGTTGACTGCCGATTGTGATGGAACGATCTATACTAACATCCATTTTTTTGCTTTCTTTTGCCGTGTTCGGTCGGATGTAGGTCAATAACATGATGCCGATCGGTTTCAAGTCGGTCATTCTTCTTTTAACTATTGATGATTGTTTTGTTGTGTAGTATGTTTGTTATGTCAATGGATAGTTTATTTCTATAGACCTCAGAGATGAAGGGAGAAATCATGGAGTGAGTACAAGCTTTGGACAAGCTGAAGGCTTTGGTTGACGCATTTTTGGAAAAAGATTAGGTTGGGCACTTTGTTCCCTCTATGCGAGCTTTTCTTTTGGAGATTTGATACAAACTGCTTTGATGGCTGTAGTCGGGACGCTCGTGAGGTATGTGACGGGCTGATTGTTGGGCAAAATAAAGTCAAAAATGAAATAAGGTTCTATTGTAATAGGTTAAAATCAATAAAGGAGATACCCCGTATCTATCTCCCTTGATATTTCGGATTATGAATCAGGATGCTCTGCTTTAAATTTTAATAAATCAAAGCTCTCCCAATTGATTTTACTTTAATGTTGATATATTTTACAATAGGACTTAGTTATATTCTACACCAATAGCTTTTTCTTTATTTGCTGTTTTTTTCTAATGATTAGCGCAATTACCCAAATTGATATCAAGCAAAGTACTAATAAGACTTTAATAGTGTTCATGTCTGGAAAAAAGTTATTAAGGGAGTGAAACGCAGATACTGCCAATAGAGAATATGTCTGATTGGCAACTTTTCCGATCCCCCAACTTCCAAGAATTAAAATCCCAAAAAATAATAGATTTGAGCTTGTGAAATCAAAGTTTAAGTGCCAAACGAACCACAATATGGCTACTATGAAAATATTTAAAATCTCCGGTAATGGCTTAAGCTGTTGCTGCAAAAAACCTCTCCATCCGATCTCTTCTAAGAGACCATAGATTAAAATTGCGGTAATGGCTTCAAATGATATTGTTCCTTTAATACCATACTCGACACCTAGAATCAGTACAATAGGTAATGTCCAGTATAAAAGAAATGGGGTAAGTATGTGGCCATAGTTTCCCTTTAATGTCAGAATCGGTTTTATTTTAAATACGGCAAATACCGTTATTGCAGCAATAGTTGGCGATATACCTTGCAGGATAATTTTAATGAAACCGCTTGGTACATTGCTTAATAAATCAGTTTTATTGGTCAGATAGCGAAGGGCAATTGCGATGATAAAAAACGTCAGAATAGCAAGATAATTAACTTTATTTTTCATGTTTAAAGGCTTTGTTTAGTACCCAAAAATAGAAAGATGATTTCGTTAAAAACTTGACGAAAGTTAAGAAAGTACATTATATGTTCTTTTTTCGAATTCTACTTAAACTTTCTGCAGCAATGCCTAGATAGGAACAGATGATTTTTAGAGGCGTTCTCTGAAAAACTTCTGGACGATCTTGTATTAACTTCAAATACCTTTCTGTAGGAGATCGTGTAAGTAGATTTATTTGCTCAGATTGCTTCCTGATAAACATGGCATCAGAAATGGCTTTACCAATAAGTAACCCTGTGCTGGATCTGGTGTATAATGCATGGAGATCGTTGTAGCTGATCGACCATACGTGTGATTCTTCTAAAGCTTGTGTTTTTATAACAGTTGGAGACTGGGTCAGAAATGAGAGATAGTCACTGAATAATTGTTCTTCGTAATAAAGGTTAATGCATACGTCTTTTTCATCTGCCAAAACAAAGTGAGCAACTGAACCACGGATTAAAATGTTAATATATTTTTCTTGTTTGTGGTAATCCTTAATTAATTCATTTTTTTTAAATGTGCGAACATGCAGATATTTTGCAAATGCTGTCCAAAGGTTGATATCCGCTTTGTAAAATGGATCAAATATTTCTTTTACTCGTTGAGGTGTTGGCTGTTCCATCAATAGTTTTTGGCTTATACGGTATTATTAAATGAATAATAGCATCATCTTAATTCCTTTCGTTGCTGACGATCATATTTTTATACTCCTCTAATTTAAGGCTTCGCAAGTATGACCTAGTTTTTCAAGGCAGATGCTGCTGTTATTGGCAATTAGTACATTTTTGATCCTCAAGATATTGTCACAGTCATCAAGATCGAAATTGATTTTATAGCCTGGATTTTCTTTGGATAGAATGACAGATTGAAGTTCTGCTTCAATTTTGTTTGTTACATTTGTTTTGAATATCTGTACCATAAAAGTTGGAACGTTTTGTATAAGCAAATCTATAAATTCATTTCACATTTTGGATGTAAAAAAGTATTGACACGGACAAAAATGAACTTGAAGTTTAGACGCTTCACTAATGGGTATAAGGGTTTCGAGCCGTAAATTTTGATTAAGCTGCCATAGTAATCGTCTCCAGTAGTATCTTAGCAGTACCTTAATAAATACGAATAATACGATCTTTTTATCGACCCTTAAATACAATCTGAATGAATAACAAGGTTGATGATTAATTAATATTAGCGTAATATCCTCAAGCTATCTTTGTCGGGTCATGTCTACCCAAATTAAGAAGGAAATCCTTTATTTATCTCGATTCAAGAACGGAGATCCGCGTGCATTTACTTTTTTCTTTGATACTTATTGGGCAGAGTTATATATACTGGCTTATCGGCATGTGCAGGATGAAGCAATTTCGAAAGATATCGTTCAGGAAGTATTTATTCAGATCTGGGAAAAACGCCACCTGCTTAAGGAAGATTACGAATCGTTAAAACCTTATTTTTTTAAGGCAATCAAGAATAAGATTCTAAATCACTATGCGACTGAAAAAGTACGAGAAAACCATATGGAAAAGATGTTATACCGTATGGACAAATTTACTTTTTTAAACGATCATACAACAGCACAGTATCAAGGCTTAGAAAATATAGTAGATCTTGCTGTATCGAGGTTGCCCAAAACCATGCAGGAGGTATATCTTTTGAGAAATGACAATTATTCGATCCAGCAGATTGCCCAAAAACTGAGTATTGCCGAGCAGACAGTAAAAAATCATCTGTCTGAGGCAAAGAAAATACTGAAACAGGATCTGACAAAGCGTTTTGCTGACCATGATGATATCTTTTTAGTTTTAGCGAGTGCTTATCTATTTCATCATTTCTTAACATAAAGAAAATAGTTTATTAAAGTACTTTGAGCCTCTTGTCCTGTAATAAGTAAAACAATAGGATACAAGTGAAGGTACAACAGTTTAAAAATATCATACAACGTTATCTCGATGGCAAGCTGTCTGAGGAGGAAAAAAAGAACGTAGATAGTTGGTATGATGAAGTGTCTTCTGATCAAGAAGATATTTTTAGAGATCGGCAGCATAAATCGGAAGTAAAGCAGGCGATATTTGCTGCATTTCCTCCAGCCATACAAGTTGCTAAAAAACAGATTCGTGTCGTACGATTGCGTTGGATTTCCGTCGCAGCTTCGATGTTGATATTAGGTGCTTCGGGTTTGTTCATCTACCAAAATTTACCACGAATTATTCAAGGGAATACTGCTGCTTCAATTTCTTTAAAAGAGCTGTCGACCCATACTGGTGAACAACGGGAATTACTACTTCCAGATCATTCTATCATCACGCTGAATGGAAATACCCGGATTCGATATCATGAGCAGGGGTATCTGAAAAACCGAAAAATTTATCTGGAAAAAGGAGAGGCCTTTTTTGAGGTGCAACGCGATACTTTACATCCATTTTCAATCGAAACGGCAGCATTGACAATCGATGTGCTCGGTACTTCTTTTAATGTAAATCACTCAGAAAAAT
Organism: Sphingobacterium sp. UBA6320; assembly: GCF_002440335.1. Classification (NCBI taxonomy): domain Bacteria; kingdom Pseudomonadati; phylum Bacteroidota; class Sphingobacteriia; order Sphingobacteriales; family Sphingobacteriaceae; genus Sphingobacterium; species Sphingobacterium sp. UBA6320. The sequence goes on from NZ_DJTA01000010.1 coordinate 145,198, forward strand.
CAAAAAACATCACCATAGATGTTAAAACGGGACGTGTACGCGTTGCTAACAAATTAAATGCCTCGGTACACGTGCTATTAGCAGGTCAGAGTTTGCAATATGAAAAAGATCTTGGAAGCTATAAACGGTATGATACTAATCCAGATTACGCCAATATCTGGACACGTGGAGGTATTTTAATCTCTGGAGCTAATTTTCAGAAACTACAGGAACTGATTTATAATCGGTATGGCTTGATCTTACGCAGTGACGGTTTAGATACTGCCAATTTTAGCTATTCGCTGCTTTTACCCCACGTCAAATCGGTCGATCAGCTGCTTCATATGATCTGTAATATTCACCAAATTAAATTTAGGAGGGAAGGCAATGATATAATACTACATCAATAAACTTATAAAAAGTAAAAGAATGGGAAACGGGGAAGTTTTTCCATAGTAAAGTGCTCATCTGGCAAACCGCAAAATCAACCAGTGAGCACCCTTAGTTCATGTTAATATAAACATTAATGCAAATATATGTATAAAATTACGAAGCTCAGCACAGTTGCCGCTGCATTAGCTTTCAGCTCATATGTACCCATTTTGAAAGCTACTACTGCATCCGTAAATGTCCATAGTAGTCAAGTGAAATCACATGGAATCAATATCCATCTAAAAGCAGGAAATGCCTCTCAGGCCTTATTGCTGTTATCGGAGCAAACTGGTCTTGGCATCGGTTACGATAAAAAAGCGTTGCAATTAGAGAAAGTTGTTATAAAAGAGCGCGCCTTTCAAAATGCTAGTTTTGAAGAGGTACTGCGCTATATTTTGAGAAATACTCATATCCAGTTAAAAAAAGTAAACGGTGGAGTAGTTTTAGTGGCTGGACAAGCACAGCAAACTTTTAATGTGCGGTTTCATGTCAGCGATAATGCCGATAAGCCTATTGCAGGAGCTTCTATTAAAATAGTAGCCAACGGTCAAAGCATATTGACCAATGCTCAAGGTGATGCGCAACTGAAAGTTCCTGCGGGCATTTATACGATTTTGGTTACCCATATATCTTATGGGGCCAAACAAATAAGCGCCGTAAAGGTGGATGCCAATACTTCTGGCGTTCAGGAAGTTGTTTTAGAAGAAAACAAAAATGAAATTGGAGAAGTGGTCGTTACTGCCTTGGGAATCAAACGGCAGGACCGTTCGTTGGGTTATGCCGTCGGTACGATAAAGGGAGAAGATCTCAATCGGGTGAACAATGATAATTTTATGGTTGCTATGGCCGGAAAGGTTCCAGGGGTGTCTGTTAGTGCGACTGGCCCAACCGGTTCTTCAGTTAGTATGGTGATTCGGGGTGCTTCATCCTTAAGTACCGACAATCAGCCTTTATTTGTCGTTGATGGGGTACCGATCATGAACAAGCTCAATAACATCGGTCAAATTGGTGATGATAACAAAGTCGATTATGGTAATGCGATATCCAATATCAATCCAGAGGATATCGAAAATATTTCCATCTTAAAAGGCCCCAGTGCTGCTGCGCTGTACGGATCTAGAGCTGGCAACGGTGTGGTTTTGATCACCACTAAAAGCGGTAAAAATGCCGAGAAAATGACCATAAACGTGACGAGCAATACCGTTTTCGATATTCCTTATCGCTATATCGACTTGCACAATAAATTTGCAAGTGGCACTATGCCCTGGAAACCCGGAGATATCAATGGCGACCTTAAAATAGAGGAAGAGTCCAGTTACATGGTAGGACCTGCATTGGATAAAGGATATCAGGCCATTCAATGGAATAGTCCAATGGATGCGGATGGAAATCCGATTCCGACGGAATTAAAGTCTTACCCGAATAATATCAAGAATTTTGTCCAGACCGGCATAACGAGTACCAACGGGATTTCATTGGCTAATCGCAGTGAACGACTTGATTATCGGTTTTCTTATTCCAATATGAACAATAGGGGTATTGTACCTCATGCTGATTTGTTTAGAAATACGTTGAATATCAATACAACGATGCGTTTGCGCGATAATCTTTCATTAGGTATGTCTCTGGATGCAAGCCGTAATAATGCTAACAACCGCCCAGCTACCAATCGTGGTACAAACCCGCTACAGGCGGCATATGAAGTTGCCCCGCATATTAATATCTTGGATTTGAAAGATTACTGGATGCCTGGACAGGAAGGGATACAGCAACGCTCCCAGTCTGTAGGAAATTTTAATAATCCCTATTTTCTTGCGTATGGCGTCAACAATGGTTTCGTACGTGATCGGGTATTCGGAAACCTGCGCTTAGATTGTAATATCCGTAAAGATTGGAGTGCGATGATCAGGTATGCGACAGATATTTACTGGGAGAATCGGGAAACCAAGATTCCTTACAGCTATACCAATGAACCAAGAGGTGCTTATGGTATTGTCAATTTGATGAATCTGGAACAGAATATCGATTTTCTGACCACCTACAATAAAAAGATAGGCGATTTTCAAGGTACGGGTTCACTAGGTGGCAATCTGCGCTATTCAAAGGCAACTTCTGTTCAAAATACTTCCAAGCTTGGAGCTGGTCTAACCACTCCCGGTTTATATACGCTTTCCAATATCAGTCCGTTGAATCTGGATTTTGCGAGTATACTATCTGAGCGTGCGGTAAATAGCGTATATGGATTGGTTAACTTAAGTTATCGGGATATGGTATATCTGGACCTTACTGGACGAAATGATTGGTCGAGTACGCTGCCGGCTGCCAACCGTTCTTATTTTTATCCTTCCGCTTCGTTGAGCTTATTGGCAGACCGCATCTTGATGTTACCAAAAGAAGTCAGTTTATTCAAATTACGGGGCGGTATTGCGCGTGTAGGAAATGATACTGGAAGTTATAATCTATTTAATGTATTGAGCAATCAGGGGAGTTGGGGAGATGTATTGCGCCTCACACGTTCTGGAAACCTCTTAATACCTGACCTGAAACCCGAACAGGCTACCTCCTATGAGGTGGGTACAGATATTGGCTTCTGGAAAAACAGATTGAAATTTGAAGGAACCTACTATACATTGGACAATAAAAATCAAATCATCTCTACCGCACTACCGAGTTCCAGTGGTTTTAGTTCGAGAAATATTAATGCCGGTCTACTGAGCAGTAAGGGGATAGAGCTGGCATTGTCTGGACGTCCTATTGAAAAAGAAAACTGGACCTGGGATCTAGGTGTTAATTGGCACCGTAACCGAACGCGTATTCAGGAACTTTCAGAAGGTGTTGAATTTCACACGTTCTGGACAGATGGACGTGGTGGAGCACGTACTTACGTTGGGGAAGAGATCGGCGATCTGTATGATTCTAAACTCGTGACTGTTGAAGATCCATCATCGCCTTACAATGGTTATCCTATCTTGGATAAAAATGGTTCTTGGCAGGCCGTCCGTATTAATAATAGCCGCAATAAGATCGGTAATTTTAATCCTGATTTCAGTATGGGTATCCAGTCTTCCCTACGCTATAAAAAGTGGACCATGAACATCGCCGCCGATATGCGTTTTGGAGGTAAATTTATGTCCCAGACTTACCGATATTTTGAATCGAACCTCACTACACAGCGATTTTTAGATCAGTTGATCAATCCGAATGGATTGACGGGGGAATCTTTACGTAACTATTTGATTGAAAATGATCTGGTGCGTGTGCAGGGTAATCGTTATCCTATTGTTGGCGGACCTGGTGATGAGTATGGTGGTTATCCAATAAATGTAGGCGGAACGGTCGGAAATTTTGGGGTGTTCAACCCAGGTGTCATTGCGGAATACGATGCCAAGGGAAATATCACGGGATATAAAGAAAATCTCGGAGGTGAGGGTACAAAATATATAGCTTATTCTGATAATTACCCTTGGGATTTTATGAATGCGGCAACATTTGACGCTTCATTTATTAAGTTGAGAGAGTTGTCTTTTAGCTATGACTTGAAAGGGAAATGGTTGACCCGTATGGGAATAAATGGCGGAAGTGTGGGTGTTTATACGCGTAATCTTATTTTATGGACAAAAGCCAATGTCGGTGTTGATCCTGAAATGGCTTTTCAGTCGGATACAGGAATTGGATTTAAGCAGGGTATCGAGAGGTATAACGTGACTCCCTGGGCAATGCCGATCGGATTTAAAGTTAATATCACTTTTTAATAAAAAGCTATAACGATGAACAATCATTTTAAAACTATAAAAATAGCCCTATTGGCATTGACGCTCAGTTTACAGATATCGGGCTGTAAAGATCTTACTGAAATCAACATCAATCCCAATGGTGTAAGTGAGGAGCAGGCAAATCCTAACCTGCTGTTGCCGACTATACTTGCTGGTACGGCTAGTAAATATAATGAACTCAGTTTTACAGATCTTGGAGGGGTCGTGCAGTACACGCAATTGGATGCCTGGTTTGATGCACACAATGATTATAAATGGACCGGTGGAATCTTAAGCTGGGATGCTTATTACGGCTATCTACGTGATAACGAGTTGATGCGTCGCCGTGCAGAAGAATTAGGACTAGACTTTCATCAAGGAGTTTCGCTGGTCATGCGTGCTTACCTTTTTGGACTGATCACCGATCTATGGGGTGATGCTCCATATACCGATGCGCTCAAAGCCGAAATGGGAGGGGTGCAGTACAATTTTCCCAAGTTTGATCGACAGGACGTGATCTATAAGGGCATAATTGAAGAACTGAAACAGGCAAACGCCTTGTTTTCAAAACCTAATGGCCGCTATGATGTTTTGGCAAGCGCAGATATCTATTTTGGAGGGAATGTGTCCAAATGGCGTCGCTTTGCCAACTCGCTGGCGCTTCGATATTATATGCGTATCGCTGAGAAAGGAAGTTCGTATGCCAGAAAAGGAATAGAAGAGATGGTCGCAAGTCCGACAGATTTTCCATTAATTACATCTGCGGAGGATGATGTGTTGATGGATTTTATGGGAAATAATGCAGCAGATTCCTGGCCGTCCAATACCGTTTTTGATGCCAGTGGAAGTAACTTCCGAAGAATGAAAATGTGTGCAACACTTGTCGACCGTTTACAAGAGCTTCATGACCCGCGTATCGCTGTATGGGCTAAAAAAGTAGAGATTCCAATTGAAATTCGCTCGACAGAGCCAAATGGAACGGATAAAATTGTAAATGGTAAACGTATTGTTTCTCCAGATGTAGTCAAAGGTATTGCTGTAGATGTAGATGTCGAATACGTAGGATTGCCACCTAGTGTTTCTAAAAACCCATCAGCTTATAATCTCAATCCTAGCCCGGGGCAGACTTCGATCAATCCACATGTCTCTTATCTGAATGATCGTTATAAAGCCGCTAAAGGTGGGATGCTGAAGGCTCGTTTACTTGCTGCATCTGAGGTGAATTTTATATTGGCAGAAGCTGCCAAGAAAGGATGGACCTTAGCAGGTTCTGCTAAGGCATACTATGAACAAGGGGTGCGCAATTCGCTTAAAAGTTGGGGCGTAGAAAATGATTATAGTGCCTATATTCAACAGCCTGGGGTTGCTTTTGATAATACATTGGCACAGATCATGGAACAGAAATGGATTTCGAATTGGACTACTGCATCTCAAGCTTGGTTTGACTATAGAAGGACAGGGCTTCCGTTGCTAAAGGCAGGTCCTGCAGCTAGCCGTTCACAACTACCCCTAAGGATACCCTATATGCAGAATGAAATGAGTGTCAATCAAAAGAATGCTGCAGAAGCTTTAGCACGTATCGAAAAGACAGCATACTCCCAAGCAGATAATGAAAATAGTGCATGGTCTAAGTCCTGGCTTTTGCAGGGAACTAATAAACCTTGGTAAAACATAGAAAAAACTAATAAAGATGATCATGAATATAAAAAATGTAATGGTATTATTGAGCTTGTGCTGTCTCACACGCATAAGTACGGCGCAAATTCAGAACCAAGGTGCCTATCCTGACCGTATGGTCCTGACTTGGTCCGATAATCCTGCTACGACACAATCCGTGACCTGGAGGATAAATAGCAGTTCCAATAAAATCATAGGACAGGTGGTTGAGGAGCAAAGCGGACCCGATCTGGAGCAGAGCGCACAAACAGTGACAGGGATCAAGAGTCAGTTAAAAATAGAGGGCAGTAGCCAACTAGATAGCTATGGACAAGTTACGTTTGCGCGATTGAAAGCGGGGACAGTATATGCTTATCGTGTAGGCGATGGGGAGAATTGGAGTGCGTGGAATCAGTTTCGTACGGCAGATCTAAAGGGTGGTTTTTCATTTATTTACCTGGGCGATGCACAGAATGATTTACGTTCGAAATGGTCCCGTTCCATTCGTAAAGCTTTTCAACAGGAGCCTAATGCACGTTTTATTGTTCATGCTGGCGATCTGATAAACCGTTCCAATAACGATAGCGAATGGGGTGAATGGCATGAAGGAGTAGGATTTATCCATCAGATGATACCTGCTGTACCCACACCGGGCAATCATGAATACCGCAGGGACTCTTTGGGGCAGCTGGTCTTAGATCCGCACTGGAAAATGCAATTTCATCTTCCTAAAAATGGACCTGCGGATATGCAGGATGCGGTGTATTACCTAGATTATCAAGATGTGCGCATGATCTCATTAAATTCACAATTAATCATGTTGGATTCTATTGCTGCTCAAAAACAAGAACAATGGTTAATGGATGTTCTGGCATCCTCAAAAGCTAAATGGAATATTGTTGTGATGCATCATCCGGTTTATTCAACAGCAAAGAATAGAGATAACACGATCCTTCGTGAACGTTTTAGACCTATTTTCGAAAAGTATGGCGTTGATCTGGTTTTGCAGGGACATGATCATACCTATGCAAGAGGAACAGCTGGTCAAGTTCGTCCGGTATATCTCCTTTCAGTAGCAGGACCAAAGATGTATGGCTCTGATTCGGAACGTTGGATGGAAGTGTCAGGTGCGCAGACACAGCTCTACCAAGTTATTCGGGTGACTGACGAAAAGCTTTATTTTTCAAGTTATAAACTCAATGGGCAGCTGTTTGACTCATTTGAATTATCTAAGAAATAAAATGGGACATGCTATTCGTATATTTTTGATCGCATCATGTTTGTTGTTTTCAACGGTCTATGCACAGTCTGTGCGATTGTTAGCAGAGTTGGGCAAAAAGGACATCCATATTGCGGCACATCGAGGGGTGCATACACAGTATCCTGAAAATTCTATTCCAGCGATATTGGAGGCCATATCTTTAGGGGTTTCTATCGTTGAGATTGATGTCAGAAGTACAAAAGACGGGGTGCTACTCGTGATGCATGATGCAACAGTGGATCGTACCACTACAGGGAAAGGAACGGTCAGTAATCTAACTTATGCTGATATTCAGGAGCTTTATTTGCGGGAGACACCTCATGGTTCTGCTTCTCCATATCAGGTTCCTACTTTGCAGGAAGTACTTCGTATATGTAAGGGTAAAATTATCGTCGATATCGATTTTAAGGAAGAGAATAAAAAATATATAGCAAACGCTTTTGACCTGATTGCTGCAGAAAATATGATTGACGAAGTCTTGTTTTTTCTCTATGATCACCAAGATATGAAACAAGTTTATTCGCTTCATCCTATGATCACCCTTTTTCCACGAGCAAGAAATAGGAAAGACTTGAATGCCATACTGAAGTCAAAGTTGACCTCTGTGGTGCATATCGATGAATCTTTCCAAAACGTTGAACACTTGAAAAAGCTTAAAGATCAGGGTGTCATCTTATGGATGAATAGTTTGGGTGATATCGATAAGCAAGCGCTTAGGCAGGGTAATCGTGTTTACGAACTGTTTCTAAAGGAGTATCCTTATATTAAGATTATTCAGACGGACTATCCAGCGCTATGGACCAAGATGTTAGGGAGTGAAAATAAATAAATGGAGCAATTATAAACACGAAGTGTCTTCTGTCATATGATAGAAGACACTTCGTGTTTTAAAAGCCTGTTTGAGGCTCTATGCTTTATTTGTGAAAAAATAATGTCATTATAGTGCCGTTGATAGGGTATAACTTTTCCATTGCTCTACATCATTGGTGAGAATATCTATCTTTTTATAAACAATATCATACGCATCGCTTCCCAAAAACAAATGTACGGGTGGATTTTCTGATTTGCTTATGGCGATTAATGCATCGGCTGCTTTATCAGGATCATTGGGCTGATGGCCATCAATATCGTTCAAGTGTGCTTGTTCAGATTGACGGGCGGCTTCGTATGCTGCTATCGTATGCTGCGGAGTCTGGACAGATCCTTTAGCTAGAAAATCGGTGCGAAAATATCCTGGATATACGACCGTTGCCTTTATTCCAAATCCTTTTACTTCTTCAGCTAGACTTTCTGTTAAACCCGCAACAGCAAATTTAGTGGCACAATAAATTCCCCAACCTGCAAATCCCCCCGAAAAACCACCTATCGAAGCAATATTAAAAATATGTCCCGATTTATGTTGGCGTAAATAAGGCATCGCGTTTCTAATGATATTTAAGGAGCCGAAGACATTGATGTCAAAACTGCTTCTCGCTTCTTCGTCCGTTAATTCTTCTAAAGTGCCTATTTGTCCAAAACCTGCATTGTTAACGATAACATCTAGCTTTCCAAAATGAGTCATACTCGTTGCAATTGCATTTTTTACATCCTCGTTGTCGGATAAGTTTACTTCTATTGGTAAAAATAAATCCGATACATCACCAAGCTCTTGGATCAAAGCGTGTTTATTCCGAGAGGTGGCAATTACCCTAAATCCTTCTTTTAATAATTTTTTCACTAGTGATAAGCCCAAACCTTTTGAAGCTCCTGTGACTAACCATACTTTTTTTGTATTCATCGTTTTGATTTTTATGATAATACAAATGTAAAATGATGCTCAAGAGTAGGATAACGAAAAGCTAACAATAACTTACGAAATTCTAACATTTCTAAATTTCGTGGGATTAATGTCTAAATGTTTTTTGAAGAAATTATTGAAATGCGTCACTTCGGTAAAGCCTAATGCAAAAGCAATTTCAGATACATTCCAATCGGTTTGGACTAAAAGAACTTTGGCTTCTTGTAGCAAGCGTTCGGCAATGATTTGGGTGGGAGTTTTATGGGTGATTTCTTTGACTGCTCTGCTCAAATGGTTGACATGCACTGCAAGTTGACCAGCAAAATCAGATGCAGAACGAAAATGTACCCTTTGTCTGGTATCTTCAATAGGAAATTGTCTTTCTAGTAATTCCAGAAACAAAATAGCGATACGATGTGAAGCATTGATTTCCTGTTTTTCGATCTTTTTTGCGGGCTGCATTTTTAAGGTTTGATGCAGGATTTCAAACACCAAATTTCGCAATGCGTCGTATTTATGTACATACTCCGAATCAATTTCTTCGAACATAGTCAAGTAGATATGCTTTATCTTTTCGGTTTGTTCGTCGCTAAGTTCAAAAATTGGAGTTCCATTAGGCTGGAAGACTTCATAATTTCTTAAGTTTCCGAAATGATGAAAAAATGAAGGCGTAAACACACAGAAAAAACCGGATTGCTCGTCATCAATTGATTCCCAATTATAGGGGATCTGAGGGTTGGCAAATAAAAGTGCTTGCTTTTTTATCTCGATTTCCTTATCGGCATAATAAATTTTGTTTTTGCCAATAATTAAGCTGATTTTATAATAGTCTTTCCTACTGTATGGTACCGGTTTGGCATGGCTGCCTACAAAATCATCTAATCTAAATACATTAAAATGGCCAATCTCTTTCCGGATATTATCAGGCACCCAATTGAGCTTGGTCTTATAAAAATCTTCGATTGATTGTGTCTTTTCCATTTTTCAAAGTTACAAAAAACAAACAAATGAAAGCGTGCTCGTTTTTCTATAATAGTCTTTAATCCAGACTTCATCGTATCTATTTGAAAAATTTTGATAGATACAATTGGTATAAATCCATTAGTTATTGATGTCCTAGCAGCATTTTTAGCGATCATGAAAAGGGGTGCAATGGATGATTAGTTTAACAAGATCAAGAAAAATTTAGCTTAGCAACACTATGTATCACCAAATTGGATATTATTGCAACTGTTGAAGAGATGGGTCAATATGGAAAAATAGGAGTCTGGTTCCAAAAGGCGTGAGAGTGGTTTTTATGTAAAATGATCTATAATTTTTAATTAAGGTATGGAAAAAAAGGAGATACAAAATCTGTATCTCCTTGTATTACTAGATTGTTTTATTGCTCCTGTTTACGGTGTATCGATAGAAAGGATGGTGCTGTAAATAACGTTTCCTTGGTGGTCGATGCACTGCACCTGTAATCGATCCTGATTTAGGGAGAAGTACATAAACCCATAAATAGAGGCCTCAAAGCGACTATAACTTAAACCCTTTTTAACGGGAGTCACTTCAGAACCGCTTCCTGAAATAAACTGATGAAAACAATTGTTATCCATCTTTAAATGCTGCATAGAATGTTCGTGTCCAGACAGGTATAATGGAATCCGATGTTTGGTTAACAAGGGTTGCAAGACCTTCCTGACGGCTAATGTATCATAGTTCTCCGTGCGTGGACCTGCCGTATATAGCGGATGATGCCCCACTACAATCTTCCATTTTGCTTTAGAAGATTGAAGGAGCTCATCTAGCCAAGCGATTTGTTTTTCAGGTTGTTGACCCGTCACATAGGGCCCATATTCGCTATTCTGATAGAATTCGGGTATCAATGGATTGGTGTCTATAAAAGCGAAAAGCACCTCGACGTCATCCTTGATCTTAAATGTTTTGCTATAATAACGTGCTGGCATCTTCCACCTCCGGCTAATGCTGCTGTAGCGTATCTGGGCATCTGGATCTGACTTGTAATCATGATTTCCCAAGATCGGATACCAATCCCATTGTAAAGAGAAATCGGTATAGACATTTTCAAATGAATAATGCCATAGCGGATCGTGTTCGCTGGCAACACCTGAAGGATAAAAATTATCACCTGTCGAGATGATAAAATCATTGGGATGTTCGCTGGCCCATTTGCCCATTTGCTGTGCCACCTGGATCTGATGATCAGCACCATTGCGTCCCCAATCGCCAACAGCTAAAAAATGCAGATCATACTCGTCTCTTAGCAAAGCGCGGCTATCGATATCTGCGCTTTCTATTCTTGTTGTTGATCCAGCAACTATAGGACCTAAAGGTAAAGCAGAAAGTCTACTGACCAGAGCAGTACCCAAGGTACTGATGACAAATGCTCTTCTTTTCATGTTCAACTGTGATTAGTACCCGTTATTCTGTTTCCATTTTGTATTCACTTCCATCACAGGTCTTGGGATAGGAAATATACGGCGGAAGCGTTCTGAATATCCTGCGCTGTATAAAGATTTGAATCCCCAGTCTTCCTCAAATTTACCAAAACGGATCAAATCATTTCTGCGCCAAGATTCATCAGAAAATTCCCTTGCTCGCTCGTCCAGTATATCGGTTAAAGTAGGTGGAGCAGTTAATGCAGGAGCATGGACATAGGCACGTATTTGATTCATGAGCGACATGGGTGTTTCCCCATGAGTAGGTGCTGCACCCCGCAAGATCGCTTCGGCTTTCATCAATAAAATATCGGCATATCGGAAGATCGGCACATCGTTACTTTGGTTTCTATTATTTGCAGCCGTGACGTTTACATCCATGTAAAATTTAACCGACCGGTAGCCCATTGATCGCCCTTTTTGATCATTACCTGCATTGAGTGTCGGACCTCCATCTGGGCGAAGTTTGATTTCTTTGGTCGTTTCCATATGCCAGTCAAAAGTGACATTAGCATCGCTTCCGGCATAGTCTTGATCGATCCCTTTTTTAGAAGTTTTGATTAAAAATGGACGCGTTAAATCTGGAGTATAGTCAGACCAATAATATTGAAGTCCACCCATGTAAGCCGCATTTCTGTCATCACCCGTCAGGTTGAATTTGGCTAGAAAAGTGGGTAATACGCGAAATGTGCCACCTACGCTTTGTGGTAGTTTGGCAAATTGATTTTGTCCGCTGCGGTGTATCCAAAAGCGTGCATAATTCATTCCTTGCTGTTTCTCTCGATCGAAAGGCATAGCAAATATGAAATCTTTGATCTGTGGACCATTGTCGGGACGGAATTTTTCCATGAACTTGTGGCTGCTGAGGTTAAATTGACCAGACCCAATAATGTCATCGCACATCGCTACTACTTGTGCTAGTTTTTCATTGGGCATGCTTGCGGTGTAGTTTGCGACATCACTCGAAGTATATACGGCCCAATTGAGGTATAATTTGGCTAACAAAGCATCTGCCATGTAACGTGTTGCTTTACCATATGTGGAGGCAGAAACTTCTTTGGGCAAACGATCTCGAACAGCTAATAATTCGGTGGAGATGAAGTTGGCAATTTCAGATCGTGAGGAGCGATCTGGAATTTGATCAACCTTGCCGGTGATCAGTGGTGCTCCTCCAAAATTGTCCATCAATATAAAGTAAAAGTAAGCTCTCATGGCGCGCATTGGTGCGGCTTTATCACTTTCATTATCCCCAAAAATAGCCAGTACATTGTTGGAAAGATTGATACCGGACATAGCTGCATTCCAAATCGTTGGCAGGATGGCATTATCAGGAGTCCAATTATGGACGTGGAGTTCGCGGAATCGACCACCATCATACCAATCGGTACCCAAAGAAAGGCTCACGGCTTCGTCAGAGGATAGGGTTTGCGCCATCCAGTGATTGTTGCCTAATGCAGCTCGATATGCAGCATAAACATCTGCTGATATGGCTTCTGCTGCTCTATCACTAGTTGGAAATTCGGTATACTGTGATTTGATGTCTACATCTAAATCGGTACAGGCAACTAAAGTTGCCGCAAATGCAGATAGGGTAAAAAGACGTAAATATGGTTTTGATTTCATGATAAAATATGCTGATTATAAGTTAAAGTTTACACCTAACAGGATGGTTCGGGTGCGTGGATAGGTCTGCCTGTTATCAATACCAGGGGTGAGGCCACCAAGATCTACTTCAGGATCTACCCCCTTATAGTTGGTGAGGACAAATACATTGTTCATGGTAGCATAAAGCTTGATGTTTTTCAATTGGTCACCGATATTTCGAATGTTGTAGGACAGTCCGAGGCTGGCTAAGCGTAGGTAATTGCCATTTTCCAGATAACGGTCTGATAAATAGTGTGCATTGATATCGGTTGCTTTTTCCGTCTCGATCACACTGGCTAGGAGGTTTTTCTGACCGGCATTGCCCACAACATTGGAATGGCGTGCTCGTGTCGCATTCATGACCTTGTGACCAAATACTCCTTGAAACATACCGGTTAAAGCAAAGTTTTTGTAGGTTAACGTATTGTTCCATCCTAAAGTTAGCTTTGGTTGCGCACTTCCGGTGATGGTGCGATCTTTATTGGTTGGCGTGATGGTGGTTTCACCTGTCCTTTGTTTGGTTTGTGCATCGCGTACATAGAAGGTTGATATACCTGCATCATTATAACCAGCCCATTCCCACGTGTAGAACTGACCAATTGGGGCACCCTCTTGAAGCCGTTGCTGAAAAGCATTACTTTGACCGGCTCCACCTAAGTCTGCTAAATCTACATAGTCAGTCGAAAATTCTTGGTTGGTAATACGGGTTACTATATTTTTATTATGGGATGCCACGATGCCTGTGTTCCAATTGAAATGTGTTGATTTTACCGGAATAGCATGGAGGGAGAGCTCGATTCCTTTATTATTGATTTCACCGACATTGGCTGTTAATGATCGATACAAATACTTGGTCGTGGAAACGGCATAATCATAAATGAGGTCCGTGGTGTTTTTATCGTAAAATTCTAATGTACCACTTAATCTATTATGGAGAAATGCGAAATCTAGACCTAGATTGAGCATCCCAGTGCGTTCCCATCGTAAATCTGGGTTTGAATTACGAAGCGCTGCGAGCGTCCGAAGATCGTTGCCGAAAGCATCGGTGTAGAAACTTGATGTGGCGCCGTAGACTTGTCTTGCGGTAAATACATCGAAGCCCAAAGAATTGCCGCTGACGCCATAACCAGCACGCAATTTAAGATCATCGAAGAAATTCATATCACGAATAAAGGATTCTTCGGATAGTCTCCATGCTCCCGAAATGGAGGGGAAAGTCGCCCATCTGTTGTTGGCTCCAAATGCCGAAGATCCATCTCGTCTTACTGTAGCTTGAAAAAGGTACTTATTGTCATAAGCATAATTTACTCTTCCATATACAGAGATCATACGTAATGTCGAAAGGTAATAGTTACCAAACCCCAAGATATCCACAACATTGGCCATACCTGGATTATAATAGCTTAATCCATCATCGTAATAGTCCGAAGTCGTCAACTGAAACCCATCATTATTATTGTTTTCTTCCCAGGAATAACCGGCTAACGCTGAAAACTTGTGTACATCTCCAAATGTGCGATCAAAGCTCAGGTTCATCTCCATGATCTTGCGTTCATCTTCTACTGCAGCGCGGATAGATTTTCCATTTTGATTACGTGCTGCCATGGATAAACTAGAATAGTATTGCGCATTGTTATACTGACGGTTCTGTAAGGAGAGGTCAATGTTATAGGTCAGGCTGGGCAATATTTTATAACCGACTTTGGCATGCGCTTGTATCATTTTGCTTTTGGTATAGTTCGTATTCTCTTCTATCAATGACACGGGATTAATATATTGAGAACGATCTGTTTTTTCAAACCAAGCACCAGATTCTGTCCGGACCGGAGATACGGGTAAATAATAATACATGGCATCGTATACACTTAAGCCATCGCCAAGCGCTAGGACATCATTTTGTTTGGTGATACTGGTATTGATATTGAAAGAAGCAGTCAGGCGATTGTCCAGTGCTTTGGTTTGTACAAATCCACGCGCGATCTGGCGGCCTAAATCTGTTCCTTTGATCACACCATTGTTTTTAAAGCTATTGAGGCTGGCACTATATTGCGTTGTCTCTGTACCACCGATAAGGGATACATTATGATTATTGGATATGCCCGTACGTGCTACCTCGCGTTGCCAATCGGTATTTGCAGCGAGGTCATCTGTAGGTTCCATCGAAAATTTGTTGTCAGCA
The DNA here is from genome assembly GCF_002440335.1 of Sphingobacterium sp. UBA6320. Lineage (NCBI taxonomy): Bacteria > Pseudomonadati > Bacteroidota > Sphingobacteriia > Sphingobacteriales > Sphingobacteriaceae > Sphingobacterium > Sphingobacterium sp. UBA6320. The sequence goes on from NZ_DJTA01000010.1 coordinate 160,322, forward strand.
ATATACTGTCTATACTGCGCTCCGGTCATCATCTCATACCGTTTAGCGATGTTGTCTATTGCTAAATATCCGTTGTAACTGATACTTGCCTGTCCAGCTTTACCGCGTTTGGTCGTCACGATAATTACACCATTGGCGGCTTTGGATCCATATATAGCCGTTGCCGATGCATCACGCAAGACATCGATCGACTGGATGTCGTCTGGTGCCACAAGCGCAAGTGATGCCCCAGGCACTCCATCGATCACATAATACGGTTCCATTGCTTCTCCACTTCTTAAGGTCGAAGCGCCACGCAAACTGACCGAAGGTGCGGCATTGGGATTACTATTGTTGGTAGATATGGTCAATCCCGGTACTTTACCCTGAAGCATCTGAGCAGGAGAGGTCATGACACCAACATTCATATCTTCTGCTTTGACGGTCGTAATGGAACTGGTAAGATCTTTTCGGGCGATACGGCCATATCCGATAACCACCTCATCCAATGTCGTTGCTGTGGGGGTAAGCTTGACACTTAATGCCAATGGTTTTCCAGGTTGGACACGGTAACCGGATAGGGTATCTGATCGAAAACCTACCGAAGAAAATATAAATTGATAGGGACCACCTTCGGGCAGATTGCGAAAAGAGAAAAGTCCTTTTTCGGAAGAACTTGTCGTGAAAGCTTTACCCGATTCCCGATGAAGGGCTTTAATGCTGACTCCAGATAAAAACTTGCCATTTTCATCTTGTGTTGCTCCTTTTACTTGTTCCTGCTGTGCTTGTACTTGGGTAAACCCTGCAGTAAACAGTGCAAAGAATAACATGCTTTTTCTGAATTGGTTCTGTTTGTTAAACATGATTTTATTAGTAATTGATTTATGGATTGATAAGCTGATCGGTTATGGATTCTTTTTGACGATAGATGGTATAAGAACCATCCGGTTCTTGCACATAACGCAGGTCATTGATGAGACAGATCACTGTCAGTACTTCTTGCAGTGTTTCGTGCTGTGGATCGATACTGCCTGTATATTGGATGTTAGCTACGTCTTGCTCACCTATTTCTATTGAAGCGTTATAGGTTGTATTGAGGGTAACAAAAACCTCAGACAATGGAATATTGTTGAGTTGAAGTAAAGTAGGGCTTGTCTTATTTTGGTCAGGAGTACTGATCGCTGTTACTGCTTGTTTAATAACACCGGCATGATGCGCTATGATATCCATCTTCGTATTAAAATATAGCGATTCTCCGCTGTTTTTTAGGAATACATTTTCAAATGCAGGGTGCTGAGCAGTTGAAGCAACGACAACTCTTCCGGTATGGAGTGTCACAGATATATGTTTTGCTTGTTTGCGTGTATCAATAGTAAAAGAGGTGCCCAGAGCAGTTGTTTTTGTTCCGCTAGCGTATACGCTAAAGGGACGTGAGGCATCTTTTGCAACTGAAAAATAGGCTTTCCCATCTAAGTAGATGATGCGGTTCTGGTTGCTGAAATGTTTTGGATAACGGATGGTACTTTGCGCAAATAATCTGACTTTAGAGCGGTCAGGCAAAGTATGTGTCTGGATGGATGTCTGGTTGTTGATTAATGAAATCCAGGTCGTATCCTCTTTAATACTTGTTTTTTTTTGTTGCTCGACTAGATTAGGACTGTTGATATAAGTATTTGGTTTTATCCAAAACCAAATACCTAATGATAACAATACGATGACCGAAGCAGCGGCATAATAGGTAACCCGTTTGAGATCAATTTTGCTATTGGAATGCTGTTCTAGAGGTTTACTTTCCTTGTTGATTCTGTCACGGATGTACTGTGCCATTTTAGTTGAGGGAGTGATCTGATTAGGATCTCCTTCATGGGACTGCCATTCTTGATCAGGAAATATATCTTCAATGATGGATGGATCTTTCCATAAATATTTTCGGATAAATTGCTTTTCCACACTTTTCTGCTGATTGCCTGTTTTCTTTTTTCTGAACCTCATAATAGTATTACGTGGTTCGACAGGCTATCCCTAGCGACTTAACAATTATTTAATCTAGGATGGATGGAATACGGAAGTATTTTTAATTTTATTTATCTTATTATGAATAAGTTAATGGTTGCGAAATGGAGTGTCTAATTTGTGTAAGATACCTATATGTCACCTAGAGCATAATCGAATATATATGCTGTTTGAGTTGCATAAGCGCTTTGCCAATATGGTGTTCGACCGTTTTTGGGGAAATGGAGTAGAGCTGAGCAATTTCTTTATGCGTGAGTCCTTGTTTACGACTCAATTCAAAAACAATACGACGCATTTTGGGCATATTTTCGATGTCCTGCTCCATGATCTGCAAGATATCTTTACTTTCGATAGCAGTTATCAAACTGTCGGTGAATGGGGTATTTGCCGATTCGCCTTCATACTTAAAACGGTTAGACTCTTTTCGGAGCAAATCGATCATCACTTGTCTAGCCATTCCAAAAATTTGGATATGAATGCCCAGTTGTTCGTTCAATTGGTTTCGTTGCTTCCATAATTTGATGAACGTAAGTTGTGTTACTTCCTCAGCAATGTATTCGGAACGGGTTTTTAGTAGAATAAAGCTATAAATTTGGGTATGATATTGGTCATAGACCTGAGTGAAAATTTGATGGTTATCTTCTTTTATTGCTTTAATATGTTCCATACCTGAGCAAAGGTAAATTGTCCTTGCGGCATATTTATTAAGCGAATATTATGATTTTGTAAAGAATCTATCCATTTAAATTTTGATCAGGATACTCATCCATCCTGATGTATGGTATACTTTGCCATTGATCAGGATGGATTAGTGAGACTGTTTTAAGTCATTAATACCTAACTTGTAAGACTATTTCTCCTAGATCGGCTAAATCTTCTTGTGTTGTGAAGACCACACGACCTTTTTTTGACAATACTTCCCAAGCGATATTACTCACAATATCATCAACTGCATTTTCGTGGTTTGTATCTTCTACTAGATCAAAAGTTCTTTCGTCTAGCATGACCACTGGTTGCGCAAAATCATTATGAACGATCAGAAGCTCTCCGCGACCATCTAATGCCGCTTGATAGATTTCTTGTAAGTCGGTCAGTACTTTACCTGTCCCAACAGCTTCTTTCATCTGACTGATGGCTTGTGTGCGTTCTTGCTGTTGTAGGGATTCAATAATCTTCCAAGATTGTTTGACGATTTCATGAGGAGCTACATGATTATAATTGATTGCGGCATGACCAATATAAGCAGCTGGTATATCGGCTACCTGTTGTAGTTTGCTGTAATTATCTTCTGTAGCAATCACGATGCAGGGCAATCCAGTTTCGTGGTGCACTTTTACGAATGCTTTATCGACATGATTTAGATACTCGCGCACCATGTTGTCCACTTTCCGGGCATTGCTGCCCTGGTCTGCATTTTCAACTTGAAGTGTATTTTCAGCAAAAGGAAAGTCATCATTAGTGATTTCACCGATTATGCTATCATTGACGGCCTCATAAATATGTACGCCACTCTGAGACAGTAACATCAATACATAATTGGTACTTCTATTGTTGGATTTGATGAGTGAGCGTACAGCAAATCTTTCGGCGATATGGACACCTTGGTGGCTGGTCTGCCATGCGGATTTTATAATTTCTTCGGTATCATTGGATAGAAAAATATGTAAACTGTCCAAGCTATAATTGAGATCAATTTTAGCACTTATAGTCTGTATTTTTTCTAATAGTGGTGCGATCGTTTTTTTATCAAACTCTGAAGTCAATCGATCCTCGGCTTCTTTAAGTAAATTTTTCAATGAAACTGCATCTGTCAGGTTGTCGGGATGCGTACGATGTGTATTCAGTGATATGGTTACACAAGGAATACTTTTTACATTGGCGATTTTCTGTAATTGTTCTTTTAATATCATAACTTTTACATTTTATTAATCAGAAATTTAATTTAAAACTGATATTTGTTGTGTGTTTTGTTAATATAGTTAAAAAACACTTCATACCCAAGAAAGTTTGGGTATTTAACTTTATCTTAACAGGGAAAAGATCTTGTTGCTGAATGTGTAGATGAGCAACGATAAGGTGTATTTATGGGAGCAGAGTTAAGGTAGTTGCAAATTAACCAGAGATACCAGTAGTATGTTAGGAACGACAGGGATATGAGGGCATGATGGCTAGTATTTTTAATGATGTGGATCTTCATTCAGGTGCATATCTTTAAGGTACTGATTTTGAAAATAAATTAATAGCCCTGTAAAGATTATTTAATTGCGGTTTTAAAATAGGCTGATCTTGTATGATAGGGCAGCGTTCCCAAACTTGACCTGGTACAGTTTTATTATTTTTTTGTTTTTGTTAAATAAAATACGGTTCTTTATATATTAAATGTCATTGAGACATATAAATTGAACTGATGCACTGACCTCTGTGCGTTCGTTCGAAGACCAAAAATAAACGAACAAACTGCAAACGATTATGAATAACACATCAAGAAGAAAGTTTATTAAAAATTCAACAGCCGTTGTTACAATGGCTGGATTGACGGCTATATTTCCTAAACTATATGCTGGAGTAGGGGATGATCGTAAGATCCGTGTTGCCGCTATTGGTATCAATGGTATGGGCTGGTCCGATCTTAATGCCCTATTAAAGCATCCTGATGTGGTCTGTACAGCGCTTTGTGATGTTGATAACCATGTCCTTCAGAAGCGGATAAAAGAACTTAGAGAAAGAGGCATTACCGCTACAGGTTATACAGACTATCGTGATGTATTAAAAAGTAAGGACGTGGATGTGGTGGTGATCGGTACTCCTGATCACTGGCATTGTTTACAGATGATAGAAGCATGTCAGGCAGGAAAGGATGTTTACGTTGAAAAACCCTTGGGCAATTCGATCGCAGAATGCCGCGCGATGATGGTAGCTGTAGAGAAAAATAAATCAATTGTACAAGTGGGACAATGGCAACGCAGTCAGCAGCATTTTAAAGATGCTGTGGCTTTTGTACACTCTGGTAAGTTGGGTAAAATACGTCTGGTAAAAGCATGGGCATACCAAGGATGGATGAAAAGTATTCCGGTCAAGCCAGATGGACCAGTCCCTGCTGGTGTCCATTACGATCTGTGGTTAGGTCCAGCAAAGAAACAGCCTTTTAATCCAAATCGTTTTCATTTTGATTTCAGATGGTATTGGGATTATGCAGGTGGATTAATGACGGATTGGGGTGTTCATATGCTTGATTATGCACTACTGGGAATGAAAGCATCCACACCGATTTCAATTATGGCTTCTGGTGGAAAATTTGCTTATCCGCAAGATGCTGCCCAGACTCCTGATACTTTGACAACGGTCTACGAATTTGAGGGTTTTAATATTCAGTGGGAGCATGCTACTGGTATTGACGGAGGTCCTTACGGAAAGGACCATGGGGTGGCATTTATTGGAAATAACGGAACATTAGTACTTAATCGGAGTGGTTGGGAGGTCATACCCGAAAAGGGACGTATGGAGGGGGTTGCTTTTCAACGTGCCGTGGATGATGGATTGGACCTGCATGCCGTTAACTTTATCGAAGCCGTTAAAAGTAGAGATTCATCTACTTTAAACTGTCCTGTGAAAGCAGGTGCTGAAATTGCAATTTTCTCACAAATGGGTAACATTGCATACCGTACAGGAAAGAAAATTTATTGGAATCCAGATACGTGGTCTTTTGGTATGGCTGAGGCTGATCAATTAATTTCGGCAGCTTACCATAATGGATACCGCTTGCCAAAAGTTTAAGTTTATCCTTAACTATTGTGTTTGTGGCAGAGCACTTTAATATGCTCACACAATGACAATCTGGAGGGTTCTCATAAAAGCTATTCAATCTTAAGAATTGTGATCGATCAATAAAATTAGCAAAGAATATCTTTAACTGTGTTGATGTAAGGACATGTACAGTTAGAGAATTATGGATAATATCAACTTGAGGAGATTAATTGTTCAGTATGCTGATGGTTTCTTTCTAAAAACAGCGTGTAGATCTACATAAAAAAAATCATTAAATAAGAGACATTTTGGATCGTTTTCTTATTTAATGATTTTTTTGTTTGATTGCTATTGGGATCGGATTTATAGTAAATACTAATCGCATTCTTTATTTGGTTGATTTTTACTATTTATGATGTTTATGTTTTGTTTTTCAGGGGCTTTAGAATATTGAATTATAACTTTATATTTGTAAAAAAATGGTAGCGGTATGAAAAAGAAAGTTGTGCTTATTCAGGATGACGAAGATATTCTAGATATAATGGATGAAGTATTGAAAGATGAAGGTTTTGAGGTTACTTCATCGTTATCAACTGAGCCCATTGAGAAGATTGACGAGATCGATCCTGATGTTGTAGTCGTGGATGAGCATATCAGGGGCAGTAAAAAAGGTTCTGAAGTTATTGAGCAGCTGAAAAGTGATGCAGAAACGGAAGATATTTCTGCTGTGTTAACATCGACATCTTATGACTTACCTCAAAAGGCAAAAGACTGCAAAGCTGATGATTATATTGAAAAACCATTTGATCTGGATCATATGGTTGATGTGGTGAAAAAAAATTCTTAATTGTAGAATGGCTTCTTTATCTTCAATTGAAGCCATTTTATTTTGATGCTACTTGAAAGATCGATTTACATCCATAACTGGAAATTTAAATGATTAAAAAGTTTTTATTGAATATTTCTTACAACAAGTGAGATCTCAATAGAGAAAGAAGACTTAGATTAAGTTTAAAAAATGTAGTTTTGAAGGTGTGATCTAAGCCTCTCTTTCTTTTAATCTAAAGAAATTATTGCACTCCAAAGCTAGGGCAGGGCTAGATTCCTTATATATTTATATTCATTATTATGTTTAGGCATCGAGATAGGGGACGTACTTTTGTCCATAATGTGCAACTGGCGGCATTATTGTCGATTGTTGCTGGTGTGGTGAATATCGTGGGGGTTTTGTCTTTTAAGACATTGACAACAAATGTGACCGGACACTTCGCTTTTTTTTCAGAAGAACTTTTTTCAAATAATTATGGGTTAGCTTTTTTAAGCATCATCTATGTCATTTCATTTTTCTTGGGCGCATTTTTAGCGAATACAACCATGGAAATGACTTCCAGAGGTGCGGCTCATTATTCTTATATGCTGCCGCTCTCTATTGAAATTTTTCTCCTTGTACTTGTTGCTTTTTCACCGGCTAACTATGCTGTTGTGTTCTCCTGTGTATTATTGATGGCTATGGGGCTACAGAATGCACTGGTGACAAAAATATCAGGTTCGGTGGTACGTACCACTCATCTAACAGGGTTGTTTACAGATCTAGGAATAGAATTATCCCAAATGATTTTCTATAAAAAAAGCAATGAACGTAAGCGCCTAAAACGTGCTATCCTGCTCAAAGCAATTATTATCGGAGGTTTTTTTTGTGGAGGAATAATAGGAGCATTGATGTATGGATGGTTTGATCGAAGAACGTTGTGTCTACCGATATTTATTTTATTGGTGGCGCTTTATAATGACCGAATGCTATTGGGTTATTATAGATTCATAAGAAAACATCAGAGCAATCATCATTGATCAGGCGAAATCTAGTTATTTGATTTTTGTCCAAAAATTGAGTAGTCCACTACAGGCGGTCTTATCCAGATCGAAACTCGTGGGAATCTCATCCCATCCGCTCCAATAAGAAACAATTCGTGTACCGATCGGCATTTGTACGAGTTGTTTTCTAAGGTATTCGGTATAGGCATGATAGAGCTCTTTGTCGGGTATGATATCGTGATCTATCGGACAAGATGTATCCATATTTTCATAAAAAGAATTGTAAAAATAAAAAGCGTCATAATCTGCAAAAGAGATTTGATCAATGTTTGCATGAATAAATTCTACGTTATCAATAGCATGTTTTTGTGCGATTTCATTGGAAATCTGGACCAGTGATTGGCGTTGTTCAACTCCATAAAATTTACCTGCTGTACAAGATGCCCCAACAAGACAAAATTTGCCTGCACCTGCACCTATATCTAAAACCTTGTCATTTGGGTGCTGTACCAAATAGTTGGCGGCCATCTTTGCAACATCCACCGGAGTCCAATGTCTTTGTGCTAATTTTTTTATGTTAGGGGGGTATAAATCGTTAAATGTACTATCATCAACATTTACATCTGATCTCAATGCTTTAAAAATCATTTGTTTTTGTGGTTATGAATTAATAGGATGATCCAGTAAATAGATGGGTCCTATCATTTATGTAAGCTATTCGTGTTAAAATTCTTTAAGTAGATGATTATCGGTTCAGGACTCGTCATTAATTGTATTTTGAGCTGATTTCATCATCTAAATTTGCCGATAGACATTTCTTGTATTTCTTTATGAATATCATTTTCAAATGTTCTCGTGGATTTGTATGGATGCATCCAACGGTATCAGCTCCATCACGGATATTTAATTTTACTAAATTACAATAATATATTTTGCCTACAACCATTATGCTGCTACTTTAGATTGAGAAATAGTCTTTTTACAAAAATAGTGAAACAACATAAGATTTAAAATTGGATCTGTGTATTGCTGAATCCGTAACTCATGTCATGGTGATATCGATCTCGATTGTGAAAATGAGATGTAGCGGGATAGGAAATGATGAATATTAAATATGCCCCAATAAATTCGTTACTTATTGGGGCATATCTATAACTTATAATCGGAAAGTGATAGGAGAATGGATCTGCAAGCGATTCGCTACCTATTAGTAGCGAGCACCCCTATCATTTAACTGTTCATTTGGATATCGCCGGAAGAGCAGATTAGGATTCGTCTTTTGTATTTTTGACTAGGCCTATGCCTGAGAAAAAAAAGATTAGCCCGATCATCCCCACTACGATAAAGGTCGTATATGCTGTACTTTTATTGATAAGTTCATATCCTGTATAAATTAAAGCAATAATACCCAGAATAGTGAGTACAGTGCCGAAAACGCGTTTTACATTCATTTTTATTTATTTTAAATTGTATAAGTATAGACTTTTCTGATAATTGTAAAACCACCTTTGTTTTAATTACGAAAAACTGCTCGATCTCTAATACTACCAGAAATAGTAAGCCTGATTGCTATTATTCATTTGTTAGCAAGTGAATTAAATAATTTGTTTTTCAAAATTTATATTTTTAATGCCTATTGCTGTAATTTGATCAGCAATTCATACTGTATATAACCTCTGAAGGAACGGAAAGTTTTTTATTATGAGAAAAAAGAAACATTAGAGTTGATTTGAGTTGGGATGATCTATACAAGCCTATTACCATTAGTTTGGTAATAAGCTATTTATTTTTGTTATGATATCATCAAGGTCAAAAGGTTTGGCTATAAAGCCGTCGGCCCCGACTTCCATCGCTATTTTATTTCCATCGCCACTTGCGGATAAGACAATAACAGGTAGTTTTTTTATCTCCGGTGTATTGCGAATGGCTTTTAAAATTTGGTCACCAGACAAGACGGGCATCCATAAATCCAGTAAAAGGATGTCTGGGGAATACGTTAGAATTTCTTTAATAACATGAATACTATTAATCTGAGGTAAAACTTCAAATCCCTCTAATTCGAGTAACATTTGAAGTACATCAAGTATTCCTTGATCATCATCACAAACCATTATTTTTTTACTATCCATAGTTTTTATTTTTCATGATTGGTAATGTAAAATTAAATGTTGATCCTTCACCAATCTCACTTTCAACCCATAAAGTTCCTTTATGATTGACAACAATTTCATGAGATACATACAATCCTATTCCTAAGCCAGGATATTTTTTTTGAATATCGCTTGCTCTAAAAAATCTTTCAAAGATTTTGATCTTATCTTGGTGATTAATACCCATTCCATAGTCTTTGACGGATATTTTAACAAATTTCCCTACATTATTGATATAAACTTCCACATTTTTAGATCCTGGAGCATATTTGATTGCATTGGAAATTAAATTATTAATTACCTGTAATATTTGCATTTCATCGCCAATAACAGTCGCATTTGTACAGCCTGTAAATGAAATCTGATGTCCAGGTATAGCAACAGACAGATTTTCGATCGCATCCTTTATGGTTTTATCAATTTCAAACGGTTCCATATGCAATTCAATATTGCCGGAATGGATTTTAGATGTATCCAGTAATTTCGAAATAAGCTTATTCAATTTTTCAATGTATACGGATACTTTATCGAGAGAAGTAGTAAACTTTTCTGGATTTTTAGCCGGATCCATACGTTGAAGAAGTTGTACCAGACTCTTTATGGTGGTAAGTGGAGTTTTTAATTCGTGACTTGCTATCGAAAGAAAATCATCTTTACGACGATCTAATTCTTTTTTTTCTGTAATATCTTCTATTGCTATTAATATCCGATCTTTATATTGTCCTTCGAGCTCTATTCGATATGCATTGAGCAGCATTACTTTTTTTCCGATGTGTTGAAAATGGTGTTCTACTTCATAATCAGTAACTGGATTATTGGTAGGCAAAATCTTTGTCAAAAGGTCTTTTAGGGGGGCAATGTCCCATTGATGGTTTCCTAATTCAAAAAGAACTTTACCAACAGTCTCTTCTTGTGATACTTTAAATGTACTTAGAAAGTGATTATTGGCACTTAATACAACATAATTGGAATCGAGTACTAATAAGCTTTCTCTCACCGTCTGAATGATACTGGACAAGAATGCTTCTTTGACCATAAGTTCTTTGGTACGTTGGCGTATTTTATCTTCTATAAAGGATTTTTCTTCACGCAATTCATACTCTACTCTTTTTCGATCTGTTACGTCATGTTGCACACCGATAAAATGTGTGATTAAACCTTCCTCATTTTTGACTGGGGAAATTAATAACTCATTCCAAAATAATTGACCATTTTTGCGGTAATTTCTAATTTCGACCTTACACTCTTTTCCCTCTCTTATACTATCTTTAAGTAATTGCCTTTCGGCTTGGGATCTGTCCTGTGCTTGTAAGAATCGACAGTTGTGACCGATTATTTCATCATTTGAATAACCTGATATTTTTTCAAACGCACTGTTGCAATAAATTATCGGATTATCTGGTTGCAAATTATCAGTGATGATAATACCAGAGTTGGCCGAGTTTAAGGCCTGTAAATATATATGGAGATTTTCATTTATCATATACTTTAATTTCATTTTGTGAAGTCTTGTGCTATAAAAACTTCATCTTTAAAACTTAATATCTGTATGGTGATTTTACAAATATTATGCCTTTTCAACTCCTTTTGATTCAATTATTTTTTAATTGACCCTCATTTGTCCCCCATAAAATTAAATCATTCATCTTTCACATTCATCTATTGTATCCTTTTATTCCACTATTTTTCTTTGTTTAAAGATGATAAACAGAAGTTTTTGATTGTTTTCCTTTTAAAGTACCCAGATGTAATCTTCAGTACTAAATGATGCAGGTACCCGTATTTCTGAACTATACATAGCGTATCGCAGAGTGTAATACCCGTAGAAATCCTGGTGAGACACGTATTTATCGAAATGATACTAAAAATAATATAGTAAAAATTTTAGGATGGAATCTCACTCATGTGGCTGTGATTGTTTGTTATCATATTAAATATTATTTTCTTTGAAATAATAGTGTTAACTTACTATCTAACTAGTTGGCTTATATATGGCTTATCCAATTCCTAAGGACCTAAAAGGTCTTAATGCTGCGCAGGTCAGGCAGTCAGTTGAAAAAGATGGTTATAATAGCCTGAATACAAAACGCGATTCTGGTACGCTTGATCTATTGCTCAATATCGTGAAAGAACCGATGTTGATCTTGCTGATCGTGATTTCCGTTATTTATTTGATTGTTGGAAATTATACGGAGGCCTATTTTATGTTGGCTGCGCTTACCTTTGTCTCCGGAATTTCTTTTTATCAAGATGTGAGGAGCCAAAATGCGATGCGGGAATTAGAAAAATTAAATGAACCTCTAAGTAAAGTAATACGTGATGGTCAGATCATTGCTATTAAAACGCACGAAATAGCCGTTGGGGATCTATGCATAACGGAAGAAGGTCAAATTATCAATGCCGATGGAATAATTGTGCATAGCCATGATTTTTCAGTAAATGAATCTTCCCTAACAGGGGAGAGTCTGTCTGTGTTCAAAGATGCTAATGGAAGGGATAACTGTGTCTACAGTGGTACGATCACGGTATCAGGTTTGGCCGTTTATGAGGTAAAGAAGATCGGACAGCAAACCAAGCTGGGTCAGATCGGTCAGTCTATGAAGTCTATAAAAGAAGAAAAATCGCCGTTGCAGTTGCAAATTGAACGCTTTGTGAAAAATATGGCGCTGATTGGACTGATCGTTTTTATGTTGGTCTGCCTGGTGAGCTATTTTCAGACACGCAGTGTTATTGATAGTTTATTAAGTGGTCTTACGTTAGCCATGTCTATCCTTCCGGAAGAAATCCCAGTAGCATTCACCACTTTTATGGCGCTAGGTGCATGGAAATTAATGCGCGAAGGAGTCATTATTAAAAAATCAAGTATTGTGGAGACACTGGGTAGTACTACCGTAATTTGTACGGATAAAACAGGTACAATAACCGAAAATACAATGAAATTAGTAGCTGTTTATAGTGAAGCAAAGCAGCGTACGGTGTATGAGCAGGACTATCATCTGCCCGATGTGTCCGATGTGATCCAGACGGCTATGTGGGCTAGTGAACCTGTACCTTTTGATCCGATGGAAAAAGAACTTCATCAGCGTTACGAACAGACTGCTAAACAGGATCGAAGGGCAGAGTTTGAGTTATTTCACGAGTATCCATTGGAGGGTAAGCCGCCCATGATGACTCATTTATTTAGAAATGATGCTGGCGACCGGATTATTGCTGCTAAGGGAGCTCCCGAAGCTATTCTTGAAGTGTCTAGTCTTTCCGTAGAAAAGAAAGAGGAATTGAGGCAGCTTATTGTTCAATTTGGGCAACAGGGATACCGCGTACTGGGGGTAGCGAAAGCACATGATACACATCATGATTTTCCAGAAAAGCAACAGGATTTTCAATTTGATTTTGAGGGTTTTGTTGTTTTTTATGATCCTCCAAAGAAAGGTATTGAGGCTATATTTAAGCAGATCTATGAGGCAGGAATCAAAGTCAAAATGATCACTGGAGATAATTCCAACACAGCAACATCCATTGCCCAGCAGGCGGGCTTAAAGGATGCGTCGATACATATTGACGGGAAAGATTTAATGCTGTTGTCGAAAGAAGTACTGGATAAGCAATTGCATGACTGTACCATATTTGCGCGAATGTATCCGGAAGCAAAACTGGCTGTAATTCAATCCCTCAAGCGTAGTGGTGAAGTTGTGGCCATGCTGGGGGATGGTGTTAATGATGCTCCTGCTTTAAAGGCTGCCCATATTGGGGTTGCTATGGGCAATAAAGGGACAGAGATAGCAAAAGCTGCTGCTGCTGTAGTTCTTGTCAATGATGATTTTTCAAAATTAGTGGTCGCGATCGCTGCGGGTAGACGGATCTATGCCAATATCAAGAAAGCTATTCAGTATATCATATCTATCCATATTCCGATTATTCTAACAGTCTCTCTACCGTTGTTTTTGGGTTGGATATATCCACAGATCTTTACGCCAATACATGTTATTTTTTTAGAATTGGTCATGGGACCTACTTGTTCGATCGTGTATGAAAATGAACCTATGGAACCGAATGCCATGCAGCATAAACCACGTCCAATTTCAGAAACATTCTTAAATTGGAAAGAACTCACAATTAGTATGATTCAAGGATTGGTAATTGCAGCAGGTGTTCTTTTTATTTATCAGTACGCTTATCATCAAACAGGAGATGAGAATACCGTGCGCAGTATGGTATTTACGACCCTCATTTTTTCTAATATCCTGCTTAGTTTTATCAATCGTTCTTTTTACTATTACATCTACGAGACCATTACTTATAAGAACAATCTAATCTATTATATGAGTTGTATCACTTTGGGAATGCTCTTTTTGATGCTGTATTTTGAACCTGTTTCGCACTTCTTTAGTTTAACATATTTGAACGCTGTTCAATTGCTCATCTGTCTATTGGTCGCTGGAGTGAGTACACTTTGGATGGATGCTTATAAATATTGGAAAAGATCGAGAACTGTACATGTTTCCTGATATGAATCGTCGTGCATGTGATCAGGTAAGATCTGTCATGATTGCTTTAAGGGAATGTATAAAAAAAGCAGGTTAAGATATATTATTGATTAAATTTGAGTGATATATGTTTCATTGACCATAAGATATTTTGCGGATACGATCTTATAGTGAGTATTAAATACGTGTGAAGAACTAGAAATTTTGAAGATATGAAAATATTGTTGACGGGTGCCACGGGTTATATCGCACAGCGTTTGCTGCCGGTACTACTCGAGAAGAAACATCAAGTGGTCTGCTGTGTACGTGATCGGAATCGTTTTGATAAAAGTAAATATGAAGGATTTGATTTTGAGGTAATAGAAGTAGACTTTCTAAAGAAGGATGTTGTGAGCCAAATTCCGGAAGATATCGATATTGCTTATTACCTCATGCACTCTATGTCATCTTCAGAAAATGATTTTTCACAAACTGAACTCCTTGTTGCTGATTGTTTTAAAGCTTGTATGGAAAAAACAAGTGTCAAACAGGTAATTTTCTTAAGTGGTATCGTGAATAGTAAGCACCTCTCGAAACACTTACAGTCTCGCTTGAATGTCGAAGAAAGATTGCACTCCAGCCGTTATGCAGTCACTACTTTAAGGGCAGGTATTATTGTAGGATCGGGTAGTGCGAGTTTCGAAATCATACGGGACTTGGTGGAGAAGTTACCGATTATGATTGCACCTAAATGGTTAATGACCAAATGCCAACCAATAGGTATTCGTGATGTACTGGGCTTTTTAGATGGGGTGATGATGCAGGAGTATACATTTAATAAAGCTTATGATATCGGTGGGCCTGAAGTCATTACCTATAAAGATATGTTGCTGCGGTTTGCTCATGTTAGGGCGCTTAAGCGTTGGATATTGACAGTGCCTGTCATGACACCAAAGCTTTCTTCTTATTGGCTCTATTTTGTTACTTCTACTTCTTATCCGCTTGCTAGCAGTTTGGTTGAGAGTATGCGCGTAGATGTCATAGCTCAACCTAACGATCTTCAAGAAAAAATTAATATCCAGCCCATGAGTTATGAAGAGGCTATTCGTTTGGCTTTTGGAAAAATTGAACAAAACCAGGTGATATCCAGTTGGCGGGAGGCCATGAATATCGAAAGATACCCAGATCAATTTGTAAAACTGATAGAAGTTCCGCAAGATGGATGCTTTAAGGACATCAGGTCTATGGACGTATCAGATCCCGATCTTGTATTAAAACATATCTGGTCGATCGGTGGAAAAACGGGGTGGTACTACGCAGATTGGTTATGGGGTATCCGTGGATTCCTTGATAAGCTGGTTGGAGGTGTTGGATTGCAACGAGGAAGGACAAATTCGGAGATTTTATCAACAGGTAGTGTAATTGATTTTTGGAGAGTAATATTAGCCGATAAAAAGGATCGTAGATTGTTGTTATATGCGGAGATGAAATTACCAGGTGAAGCATGGTTGGAGTTTAAAATTGATAAAAATAATGTTTTTATCCAAACAGCCACTTTCCGTCCACTTGGTATTTCGGGTAGATTATATTGGTATGCAGTCTTACCTTTTCATTCCTTTATTTTTAAAGGAATGATGAAGAATATTGCTAAAGGTACGTCAAAAAATAAATAATGAAGTTTGCTGCTTAAAATCTGGTGTTGCGCTAAGATGACTGGTACATTTTTAATTTTTGTTGTAGAACTTTACGTGTCAAATGAATACGGGATTTAACTGTTCCCTCCGGAAGATTAAAGGTTTCGGCAATCTCGTGATACTTGTAACCGTCTAAGTGTAAACGGAAGATCTCCGCATTTTCAACTGGAATGCTATTTAAAGCCTTTTGGATATCATCATGAATCATTTTGTATTCATTTGAATTAAAGGATGTGGTATCGAAGTGGTCGCTATGGATACAATCTTCATATATGATGTGTTTACGTCTTTCTCTTCGATATTGATTGATGTAAATGTTTTTCATAATCACATACAACCAAGTCATTAATTTAGGATCATTTATAAAATTATGAACCGATTTCAGTGCTCTCATAAGCGTTTCTTGAATCAAATCTTCCTTTTCATCGTAATCAGACGTAAATTGACTAGCGAAATGGTTCAACACTTGTCTTTTTTCTTGAAATAAGACATTTAAATTTACATTTTCCATAATAACCTCCATGTTATGATGTGTAGTATATTTAATAACGCTTATATCTTTATAATAGTTTGATAGTGAATGTGGTATATTGTTTGTTTTCTAACTATACGTATAAATTCGTTGCATGCATTTGTATGTAAATTGTCTTATTTTCATTTTATCCATGAGTTTATTTAAATTTCAAGCATTTTTTAAATCGATATAATTTTTAAATCAGGTATTTATATCGTATGCTGCAGGAGACTTCATTATTGCTTTGATGATACATAGGCATATGATCGCTCCAAATCATGTTTCTAGAAAAATGTAAGGGTAAAAACTTAAGTTGTTCATAATGCGTGACCATTTAGGAAATCAGCACGAGTAAGGAAATAAAAAAAGGAATGCAAATTGACTTGCATTCCTTTTTTTAGATGAATATCTAAATTAAGATAGTGTTTTTTCTATAAGAAATTGCCATCACTATCTTCTTCTTCAAGACCATCTTCTTCGATGTCGCGATCGTCATCGTCAAAAACTTCTTCCTCAGGATCACCCTCTAACAGATCTTCCTTTGGGTTGTCTATTTCTAATTCATCCTCCTCAGGATTTAATTTATCACTGTCTGGATCTACTCGATCGATTAAGCCATCTTCTTGATTTTCTCGTTCTATTGCTTCGTGTTCCGCATTGCCAACTTCTTGAAGAGGATCATATTGTCTGGAGTCTTTCAATTGATTTTCAGATCGGTAATCTTGTTCCGATAGATTATTTTGTTTTGGAACAATGCTGTTACTATTTTCTAATATTACGCACATAAGCAGGCCTAGTCTGTTTTTTGTGTTGTTTTTTTCAATTGTGATCATATTTTGAATTTAAGGAATGGAATTTAAGATAAAGAGTAGGCTCTGCCAGCGTGTTTGTCACTTATTTAACGAGCTGGTTAGAATAGGGAATGCTGTAATTTTAATAATTACTTTACCCATTGTTGTGTTATTCTAATTCAGTATCCTCTTTATCATTAATTTCTACTTCATCGATATCCTCTTGCTCAGGCAATTCTAGCGGCTCTTCTCTTGTGAGATCATCATCTTCCTCCATTGGAAGTTCTTCTTGGGGCTCACCTTGTTCTATTTCATCTTGATCTTCATCGGGAAATTCTACTGGATCTTCTGTATCTAATTCGCTATTTTTTGAAATATTTTGTGTTGATTCTTGTCCATTGGATGGTGTATCCTCATCTTCATCCTCTGGTACAAAATTTGGATCTTCTAATTCTGGATCAGGATTCTCAGCAGGATTTTCTGCCTGTTTTTGCTCGCGTAAATCATTCGGATTTTTTGGCGAACCATCAGGATTGTTGATTTGTGACTGATCGGCATTTTCCAATATTACTGCAACAATAAAACCTAGTCCTGTTGTAGTGGTATTTTTTTGTTGTTTCATCATAACTGTCCTTTTTAAATTAATCAATGTATAGAAAGAACAGTCGACATGCTGTAATAGTTGTTCCAATAAATACCTGAAATAAATGAATTAGTACGTCGGTGTATTGATCTATTTTTGATAACCCAATATTTTTAAAAGATGATGGCTTGTTTGCTTTTCAGAAAAGACAGTATATTGTAGATCTTCATGATCATCCCGATCAATGATGATATGTTTTGGTGATGGAATCAAACAATGATTTATTCCGCCAAAACCACTAAGAGCTTCTTGGTATGCACCTGTATGTAGGAAGGTGATATATTGTTCATTGTCGGTATCTGGCAACATTACATATCCGCGATCAATCGTGTTTGGATAGTAATCGGCACTGTCACATGTCAATCCGCCTAGCACATAGGGTTTATAATTTTGTTTTAAATTATTGATAGGAAATACGGGATATTCCTGATGAATAGCCCATGTATCTGGCAAATGGGTAATAAAAGAACCATCAATAATAGCCCAATCTAAACGGTCACCTTGTTTTTTTTCATTTATTTTGAAAATTGTAGCTGTTGCTTCTGCTACCGTATATTTTCCAAATTCGGTAATGATGTCTGGTTCCTGAACGCCTTCTTCTAGACAGATGTTTTGAATGGTAGATATAAGCTGTCGGACTAAAAGTGATAGATCAATGTTGTCATTTAGTGAGCTTCGAAAGGGCATACCGCCTCCGATATCTAATGTCGTTAATTGTGGATTTATCCTTTTAAATCGGCAGTAAAATCGGATAACTTCTTCTAATACATTCCAATATTCATTTCCTGTATTCAATCCTTTTTCATTAAAGAAATGTAACGTGGTGACGGACACTTGCCCGTTTGCTTTTATATAATCATGATAGTGGCTCATGATATTATCGGGTGATAGCCCAAATCTCGACTCATGAGGATAGGTCTGTAGAAAACTCAGGTTTATTCTAATTCATATAGTTAAGTTAGTGGTGTTACTCAGATTTTCAAGATAATGTAAAAGTTCACTTTTACTATCGATGATAGGCATGACAGAACAATGGTTTTGCTGAATCAAGGATAATATTCCAGCTTGATAATCAGAGGTCTTATAGCCATTGCAAATTATTTTTGTACTTTTTTTAATATTTCCATCTTCTATTAAAGATTTGATTAAATCGATATCATAAGCTGATGAGATTTCAACGCCTATATTGGATTGAATAGCTTTTTGTAGTATATGCCTAAAATGAGAACTTTTTGTACAATAATAGTACATATAACTGCCCTGATAGTTCGTTTTTTGTATGGCTTCTTTGAAATATAACTTCATCTCATTTATCTTTTCTTCAATAGTAGGAAGAAACGTAAATCGTAAAGGGGTTCCATAGTCTTTTGATAATCTGAGTAAGTCAATATCTCTATAAAATAATTTAAAATCTTTTATATCGAACTCGTCAGGTAGATCGATCACTTCGTGGATCAATAGTTGTTCTTTCATTCACCAATGCCTGTTTTAATAAAAATAATGCGAAGATATCATTATTGTGATCTTACATTAAGGTAGTAAATGTATAATAAATAGTGTTTTTCGAGGTTGTGCTCCAGACTATCAATAAAACTTGTTTGATCCGCTAAAAAAATGAAATATTTATTGTAATATTCCTATTAGTGAGAAAAAAAATATTATGTTTGTTTGAAAATAAGATTAAGCATCACTTTGTAAGGTCTTGTAAGATTTGATAATACCAAAACCATTATAGGAAAGATCCATTTTATATCGCTATAGATTTAATATCTTTAGCGATTCTTTTTTGATTATAATTTCTGAGCAACTCTTCTTTTTATTTTTTGCTTTAAATAACCTTTGACTCATGTGCATGCAGCTGATGTTTGCAAACTGGTTCATCACTTTTCTCAGATCCATACGATGAATTTAGTCGCGTATCGGATATTTATATCTATTATTTGGAATAAATCTAAATAATATGTTATCTTAGCGACCTTGAAAAATGAAAACGCACTGGGTCAATATTACAAAAGGGGATAAGGAAAGTTTCTTTATCATTTATGATACACTGTATAGGTCTTTGTTTCAATACGGGATGGTTATTGCCAAGGATAGAGAAGTTGTTAAGGAAGCAATCCATATTTTATTTTATGAGTTGTGGGAAAAGCATGAGCGTCTTCCGGTCGATATTAGTGATCCTAAATATTATCTTTTTGTCTGGCTCAAGCGTATTATTTTTCGACAACTAAAAGCCCAGGAAATTTGTTTTGAGAGCTTACTGGAAGAACCTTATGAGGAATCTGTAGAGACTCAAAAAATTAGAATTGAGGAAATGATGGAAAGAGAGCGACATATCCATGCCGCTATGGCTAGGCTGACCAAAAAGCAACGCCACTATATTGAATTGAAATATTTCTACAATAAGTCTTACGACGAAATTGCTATTTCCGAAAATGCTGCTGTCCGAACAGTATATAATGTCATTTATGAAGCTATAAAGAGTCTTAAGAGTCATTTAACAGTGATTTTAATTCTTATTTTAAATTATTATAAATAAAATAGGTAAAAATCAGGTATTTCATGCACTACTCTTAAAATGCATGAAAAATAATGGATAACCCTACTCTTGAAAAATTGATCTGTGATCCTTCCTTTGTTGAATATTGTCTGGATCGTGAATCAGAGAATGTTACTTATTGGAAAACCTGGATTGAGGAAAATCCGCAATACGAAGACTTAGCAATAGCAAGTAAGGCCTTAGTTTTACAGCTCCAGACCATGCCATCTGAGGACGAAATCGCAATGGCAAGACGGCGTCTTTATCAAGCGATCGATGAAGTTAAGGTAAATCGAAAAATTCTGTTTCGGAAATGGTTTCCCTACGCTGCTGCGTGTGTACTGCTTTTGGGTTTGTCCATCTTTTTGTTTCAGCAAAGTCCGGATATGCTGCAGAGCCCCTCGCCTAAAGTCGCTGTTGTAAAACAATACGTTCCCGCCGGTAAGTACATGAATGTGCAACTGACTGATGGAACAAAAGTACGATTAGGGCCTACTTCTACACTCGACTATCCTCAGCAGTTTGCAGCGAGCGAGCGAAAAGTGAGGCTCAAAGGTGAAGCTTTTTTTGATGTAGCTCATCGTAAAGACCAGCCCTTTACCATCGAGACAGGTGAATTTCAGGTTAAAGTCTTGGGAACCTCATTTAATATTCATGCTTTTGAAGAGGACAAGGTAGCAAAGATTGCCCTGTTTACGGGTAAAGTGGAAATCTTTAATAATAGCATGCGCCTGATCATCTTACCTGGACAGGCATTTGTATATGACAAAGTGTTGGATAAATATACTATAGAATCTTTTGATCAGGGACAAGAACGAGAGACGATGAATGGAGTACTGCACTTTAATCATGCTACTTATTCGGATATTGGCCAACAATTGGCTCGTAAATATGGCATTTCTTTTCAGGCTGATGCAGATGTAGATCTTGATTTTTCTGGAACTATAGCGCATGAAAATCTGGATCAGGTATTGGATAAATTGACTTTAACCACCTCATACCGCTTCTTTCTTGAATCTAACACCTTAATTGCTCATAAAAAATAATATGAAAAAAAATAATAGACTCAGCGCGATCTGGGTTCGTTCTTTATTTCTTGGTATCGCTTTTACCTATCATGGACTACCGGTATCGGCACAACAGCTCCATATTGAAAGTAAAAGCCAGTCGCTTAAATCCATTATGCAACAGATCGAGAAACAATCGGGCTATAGCTTTCTTTATGATGAGAAAACCATCAATCTCAACCGGAAGGTTTCACTACAAATGACTGGTTCACTGACTCAGATCTTACAAAGTCTGGAACAGCAGACTTATCTACAGCTGAGGTTGTCAGGAAGAAATATCTTAATCAACAATGGCTCTGTAGGTGTTCTGACCGGGAAAGTGACCGATGAAACGGGATTGCCCTTATCCTTGGTTTCGGTGTTTTTTAAAGAACTAAACCAATATTTTTTGACAGAGCAAGATGGTTCTTTTCGGTTCCAGTTTCCAGCACATCGCCTGAAATCTGCTGAGGTCAGGTTTTCGATGATCGGAAGGCAGGGCATTACGCTTAACGTAGTGCTGGATAAACAGCAGACAGGAATACCCACTGTTACTTTACCGTTATTAAGCGTGGGCCTCGACGAAATTACGGTTAGCCCTCGTACGAATCAAAATTTAGAAAGTAATAGTTCACTTTATATTAATCGGGAGGTTATTGAACAGTCCGGAGCGCTTAGTCTCAACGATTTATTGAGTTTGGTACCTGGCCAGAAGATCGCTGCTCCATCTTTACAGCAGGTACAACAGGCTAATCTACGTAGTGCTTCATTCGGTACAAATTCTTTGGGCACCAAAGATCCTTTTTCATTGAATAATTCTTTTGGAATTGCTTTGATTATGGATGGAATCGCGCTGTCCAATAATGCCAATATGCAGACGCTCAATCCAGGAATCAGCGGTATGGGGAATTCTTATGTAGGTGGTAATATATCTGGTTTAATGGGGAGTGAAGACCGTCTTGACCGTTATACTGGTGATTATACATTTGGAGGGGTGGATTTACGTCAGATTGCAACGGATAACATTGAAAGTGTTGAAATAGTGGCTGGTATCTCTTCGGCAAAATATGGAGATATGACCAATGGGGCTGTGATCATCAATCGGATTGCTGGTGCAACTCCTTTCAATTTTAATATGCAACTTCGTGATAATGCAACTGTATATGGACTAACGAAAGGTTTTCAAACTAAAAAGTGGGGTGCTTTTACGGTAGGCGGTAATTTTACACGTTCGTATAATGATAACCGTGATAAGCTCAAATCGTATGACCGTGTTGGAAGCAATTTAATATGGAGTACAGCAGCTGGTCAAGATCGTGCTTTTACCAATACATTTACTGCTGATTACGGTCGCAATCTGGACAATGTACGTCGTGACCCAGATGATCCTACTGCAACACTTCTGCGCTATAGGGCCTATAATTTTTCTGTTGGTAATCGGACCAATTACAGAATCGACAACAGTTTTCTGACTAATATTGGTTTTAATGTGCGTTATAGTGAGACTTATCAGAATACCTATAAAGAGCAATTCATGAATAATACCTACATCATCTATACCGATGCGACGGATGTAGGGGTAACAAATGGAAAATATGCTTCTGGTATCTATACAGCAGTGACCAATCTGGAAGGCAAACCTGTTGATTTTACGGCTAGACTGGATTTGAATGGTAGTTTCCATACTGGTGGTATTTTACACCAATTGAATTTTGGTTCTTCATACAATTTTTCAAAGAATAAGGGGCGAGGGCAGATCGTAGATCCTACACGACCTCGAAATAATACTTCAACTGCAAATGGAGATAACCGTTCTGAACGATATTATGATTATTCACGTATCCATGCCCAAAATCAGATTGGATTCTACGCCGAAGATGTTTTTAGAACAACTATAGCAGATCGCAATCTGCATGTACGGATAGGAACGCGGTTGGATCTGTTTGAAGGTTATGCTACATTTTCACCACGTACGAATATCAATTATGAAATCACTCCGGATCTGCGCATTGGTTTAGCTTATGGATGGGGTAGTAAAGCTCCCGCATTGGCTCAGTTATATCCTGGTCCAGTATTCTATGAAATCCCGCTATATCAACGCACTGCAGTAAAAGATAATGGTGCTGTGGATGAAGCAAATAGTTTATACTTATTATATGTAGATAAGTTTACTCCTGACAATAGCAAATTGAAACCTGCACTTTCTGAGCAGTTGGAGTTATCGTTGTCCTATGAACATCGCGGATTTAGAGGGGGCTTGAATGTTTACAGTAAACGCAATTATCGGGATATATATAGCGAAATGTCTTTTAGCTCAATCTTATTGGGTAACTACATAGACAATTCGGATCAAGAAGCTGAGTTGCCCTATGTGATCGACGGTCAAAAGCGTCATCGCCTGTCCCGCTATAATTTTGTTAATGGGAAAACGACTAAAAACCAAGGTATAGAGGTCATGTTATCCACTCCAAAATGGACGGCGATAGCGACTTCATTTAATCTGCGCGGCGGTATAACCAAATCTATCTATAACCCAGTTCAAAATTGGTTATCGGTAACCAATAACACCAATAATCCAAATTATGCTGTAACCGGTTTATATCCTGTATTTGAGCGCAGCAGCTGGACCAGTAATGCTGCACTTACTTCGAGTACCCATATTCCAAAGGCTAAACTCTTATTAAATTTTACTACGGAATTTAATATTTTGAATAAAACCAATACACGTGCTACGGACGGTATCCCGATCGGATATTTTACGCAGGACGGAAGATATTATGAGATTGATAATTTTGATAAAGAAAATGTCGACTATGCACATCTGCTTCGTCCGATCGAGGAAATAAACAATCAAAATCAGCCAGGTGTATACACCAATTTTCATCTCAACTTATCAAAAGAAATTAGTAAACGACTGACCCTAGCTTTTCATGTTTACAATGTATTTAATTATCGCCCGCAATATAAACGATCGGATAGTGCGATGGTCATTCCTAATGGTAAACCAAGTTATGGTGCTCAAGTAAGACTTAAACTTTAAGCATATGAAATTACAACAATATTTAATGCTGATGATCATTTTTATGGGGTCATTGAGCAGCTGTCAGAAAGAATTATTGCCCAATAATGGTCCTGTGGATGTTACAGTCAATATTACTTATGAAAGCGAGGAGTATCAAGAGAAATTACCTGTAGACACCATCACGGTTAATATCTATTCGTTGAAAGGGAAAAAGATATACAGCGCCCAAACTGATGCTGAGGGTCATATTAAGTTTCCACAGCTTGCTCCTAATACCTATAGGATACAAGCTGTGATCAGCTTTAAGGTCGATTTGTTTAATCAATTGCTGGATCGGCAAGAGGATTTTGATATCACCTTTAGTTCGGAGATCAAAGAGATTATGGTCGGTAGGGAAATAGATCATCACTGGGATCTGTCCTTGGTGAGTGGCAATTTCAATCCAAATGGCTTGGTGATCAAACAGATCTATTATGCGGGTTCGCATGCGACTTTGGGTGCAAGTTTCCGAGATCAATTTATTGAAATCTTTAATAATTCGGACCAGATCCAGTATGCTGATAGTTTGTGCATTGCTGAGGCATATGGAGCAAATAATAGAAACGCGATCTATACATATCAAGCGAATAGTAAACAGTACGATTGGAGTAAATCATATGGAATGCCTACCAATATCAAGGCGAATTCGGACTATGTATATGCGCAAACTATACTCCGCTTGCCAGGTCAAGGTCAGGATTATCCGATCGCTCCTGGTCAAAGTATTGTTATAGCGGCTACGGCAACCAATCATAAAGCGCCTTATGAGGGAGCTGATGGAAAAGTAATCGCTGTTCAGGATCCAAGTTTAACAGTCGACTTGAGCAAGGCAGATTTTGAAGCTTACTATGCACCTTATATCGGTACAACAAGGCCTTTGGCATCTGATGTGGATAATCCCAATGTGCCGAATGTGGAGGTAATCCGACGGGGAAGTGGTGCCGATTTGATCATGAGCCAGACGGCACAACAAAGCTGGTTTATCTTTCGATCTGATGCTATGGGACCTGAAGCAAATTGGAAGGGTTACGGATTGCCTTATGCGGATGGTCAGGTTAATAATTCCAAAGCATATATACAGGTGCCCGTTGATGTGATCTTGGATGCAGTGGAACTGCAGTCTTCCACTTCAACGCAATATCCGAAGCGATTTTCTGCTCAAAATGATGCGGGATGGATTGCTGTGGATGGTGGAGCTCGTTCCTCGAATGCTGTCATTCGGAAAACCAAAGCAGTGGTCAATGGAAGAAGAGTGCTGCAGGATTCTAATAATTCTAAGGATGATTTTGTTTCCATAAAAGCAAACCCAAAGGGTTTTGCAGATTAGATCAGGTACTTGATTAAAATTAATACAATTCATGAAAAAACGAGATATAATAGGATTGTTGTTTGCGACTTGGGGAGCCTGCCTTCCAGTATATGCGCAAACGACTGTAGAGCAGGATACTATAGAGCGCCGAATACGTCAATACACAGTTGATAACCCGATGTGGTTAGAGAAGTCTGTTTCACCTCGCTACAGCCTAATTCAATTGGGATACAGCCAGATCAGTGGAGAGTATCGGGCTGCTCAGGATGCTCAAATAATAAAAAATATCAATTTTAACTCGGAGGGTGCGGTAACAATTAAAGATGTACGGCTGTGGGGAAGATTTGCTTATAACCGCAGTACGGAAGATAGCACGAGGTTTGCCCATCAAACGCGAGAAAATCCGGCATCACCCTGGTACTTTGGGTCGTATGGCTACAATCATTATGAAAGGTTCAATTATCTTATTCAGACTAGGGGACAAAAATACTTTGCTGACCGTCGGTATTCGGTCTTCGGGGGCTTGGATTATCATGTGGGTAATCATTTTAGTAATAACGATCCAAGAGGTACGATTGATGCAATTCAAGTCAATGGAAGCCTAGGGGGGAGTGCCCATATTGCTTCTGAATGGGAGCTTGGGGCCGAGGGAAAGTATGGCTATGGCCAAGAGCGTGTGGAAATAGCCTATCGTAATGATCAATATGCGTTAAGTGCGGTTGAATCTCCTTTTATGAACTACATCGTAAGAGGATATGGTTGGAAAGTGAGCGATTGGTTAAATGAAAAGAATATGTATTATCAGAATGATATGAAACGTTATGGTGCTAAGTTTTATTTATCGTGGGATGGGCATTTGGGAAAGTTCTATGGAAATATAGGATACCTGCAGGAAGTACAACGCTATAGACAGACGCTACGTAATGATTCGCGCATCAATGAATTGAGCAAGTTCAATCTGGATCAATTGAGCTACCAACTTTTGTGGAACTTAAAACAGTCTAATCGTACCTATCTGGTATCTTTTAATAGTTTCATCTATAGCGGTAAGGATCGGGTGATCGAAAGTGGCGATGCACAGAATTATGTCTACAGAAAGAAACATCATACATTGGATTTTTCGTATTTGGTGCATAATAAAAAGTGGCAACAGCTATATGAAGCTAATATAGGGTATACCAATCAATTGCGTCATGATGGAGGTACGGAAACACGATTGGATTATGACCGTCTGGACTATGGATTGGCAACATTATTTACCTATGCTACAGCAAGAAATCAAGAGTTTGAATTTGGTTTGACCGCTTTTATGGAAAGAAATTTAGGTGCTGCATGGACGCTTCCTGTAATCAATGAAAATGTATTTCATCAATATGTGTTTTATCATGATGTTCTATATCATCAGGCAAATGTTTGGGGAGGTAAATTACGTCTGGGTTTTATGCAGCGACTTAGAAAAAGTAATTACATCAAGTTGACAGCAGATTATACGTATCGTAAAGCGGATCAAGCTGATGCTTTGGATAGAATGAATTTGGCTCCTTTGGGTAGAACACGCGAGGAGGGAAGTTTACGTTTAAGTTATGGATTTTAAGTTGGAGGTATTTAATTTTGATGAAGAAAAATAAGTTTTTGGTGGCATTGATGGTTTGTTTACCTGTACTAATCAGTGCTTTTGGAGATGCAGTAGATACGGGATATTCGATGGCTGATCTTCGCCGGATGTACAGCAGTGGCGATATGAGTCAGTGGCCTAAACCACATCTAGATGCTTCAGTTCAAAAAGGATTTGTTGATATTGGAGTTTTGCCCGCGGTTGAATATCCGCAATCAAATCCCTTCAGTAAAGAAAAGGCTTCATTGGGAAAACTATTGTTTTTTGATGCACGGTTATCGGCATCGAAGCAGTTATCTTGTGCGAGCTGTCACGATCCGCAGCTCGGTTTTGGTGATGGTAAGAGTTTAGCTCATGGCCACGGTAGAAAAGAAGGAAGACGTAATGCGATGACTTTGTATAATGTGGGATATTATAAGAGTTTTATGTGGGATGGAAGGGCTAAAAGCCTGGAAGACCAAGTTTTGTTGCCTGTGCAAGATCACGTGGAGATGAATACCGTTTTGGACACGATGGTCGCACATGTTCGCGAGATGGCAGGATATCGCACCCATTTTAAAAGCGCTTTTGGGGATGATGTTGTGACTTT
Source organism: Sphingobacterium sp. UBA6320 (assembly GCF_002440335.1). NCBI lineage: Bacteria > Pseudomonadati > Bacteroidota > Sphingobacteriia > Sphingobacteriales > Sphingobacteriaceae > Sphingobacterium > Sphingobacterium sp. UBA6320. Next base: position 188,284 of record NZ_DJTA01000010.1, read on the forward strand.
ATGGAGAATCCAGCAGGCATTGGCGACTTATGAACGCAGCATTGTGAGTTATCCAAATAAATTTGATCGCTTTGTGTCGGGGCAATCTGATGCGCTCAATGATCAGGAATTAGAAGGACTTCATCTCTTCCGCACTAAGGCTCGATGTATTAATTGTCATAATACGCCTTTGTTTTCAGATAATTTGTTTCATAACGATGGACAGACACTCTATGGTACCAAACAGGAGGATTTTGGACATTATCATTTAACAGGTGATCAGAAAGATATAGGCGCATTTCGAACACCTTCACTACGTAATGTTGCATTGACGGGGCCTTGGATGCATCATGGGAACTTCCCTACGCTGAGGGATGTTGTAGAACTCTATAATCTGGGCAATCCTGCTCCTATACAGAGAAGGGTGGTGGTTGATGAAAAGACAAGACCCATTCATTCCCCCTTGTTAAAAAAACTTAATCTTTCTAAAACGGAAGTCGATGCGGTATTGGCCTTTTTGCAGGCATTAAGTAGTCCAACGCAACGCCGTATAGCGATGCCTGAGCTTCCCGAATAGGGCTTATATATTAAGTGTATTATTATTTATAGGATGAAAACTAAACATGAGGTATGAGCATGAATCTTTCGTCAAATCTAGAATCCCACATATGGCAATTCCTATAATTAATGTCCAGGAAATATAGTCTTTGAATTCATTCTTTTTATGTTTGATAAATAAGAGATGAACAATTAGATGGAGGATCATAAAAATATCAAATCCCTTGATAAATGCGCTAGAGGATTGAATAGGGGTGAGTCCTTCATATATCAAGAAAAATAATGGGATATGTGCTAAGAGGAAGAGCACATACCCCATTTGCTCATTGAGCAAAGAGAGTCCTGGAAAAATCCGCCATTCTTTGCACCTTATGGCATCGATTTCATGCAGGATGAACAATACGATTCCGATATATAAAAAGATCTGTTCTGGCATCTGATGTCACTATTTTTGAATTTAGTGGATAACTAATTAAATTTAGAAGCAAATATAGGACTATGTCCCTAAAATACAACTTCATTAATAAAAAAGGCATGCTGTAAAACAAACTAGATGATAGATAATTCGAAAGCTCTTGAGTGGGAACTAATTTTGGTGAGATCAAATAATGGGATTAATGATAAAAGAGCTTGTGAATAAGAAGTCGTATCAAAAATATTAAAAAAATAGAACAATAATTGTTTAAAACTGTTTTAAGTCGTGAATAAACAAAATTAATCAATTATGAAAAACAAGATTCTTTTCGTGTTATGCTTATTGACAGGCTTCATGTTTATTAATGCAGGCTTGGACAAATTTTTTCATTATATGCCTATGCCTAAAGATATGCCAGAGGAAATGGTAAAATCGAGTAAGGCTTTTATGGAAATAGGCTGGTTGCTGCCTTTAGTAGGTGTGGTCGAAATTGTTGGTGGACTGTTGCTGATCTCGGCTAGGACTAGGGCATTAGGCGCCCTTGTCATATTTCCGGTCTTAACAGGTATTTTGCTGACTAATATTGCAGTAGCTCCTTCTGGACTGCCCATCGTATTTGTATTGATCGCAATTGTCTTATGGATCATAATTGATAATTGGAAAAAATATCTTCCGATGATTGACAAATAACTTATCCAAGAACTTTTACGTTTTTATTAATGTCTGATTTATGCCCTATCTTACTTCATGTAGATGCCTAGATCAATATTAAGGAGAAGTTCAACCTGTTTTTGTGGTTTGCTTATATCTGATTATAGGATATGACATACTCAAGAAGAGTAGTCATATCCTTATTTTTTATTTTTTTTGATTCTTTGTTCTATAGGTAAATCCAAAATTGCCATTAGCAATAAGTAATATCCTTTTTTCAATCCTAACTTTGTTGATTTTTGAGTTTGCTTATTCATGACTGTAATATTTAGTGTTACTATGTTTCAAGAAACTTTTTTCAAAGCTTGTGCCATCTTAAAGGGGGGAACTTATTAAGGGTATTTATCTGATTAGATTTGCGTATTTTAATAATGTATGATCGTTATTTATACTTAAAACTTACCTGCCGCTGTACAAAATCAATAATAATAGATTAATAGCGTCTATATTAGAGAATCATTAGAAAGTAAGCAGATTACCTTTTAAAATTAATATTATCCCTAACTTTATTGCCTTAGAAAATTAAGGATTTTCTACGTTTAAATTCTATTATAAAAATATGACCGTTTTAACGTTTACATTGATTATGCTACTGGGTGCAATTTGTGCTGGCATTATTGGGTCCCTATCGGGGCTTGGGGGGGGAATAGTCGTAATCCCTTTACTGACTATCTTGCTTGGAGTAGATATACATTATGCAATTGGGGCCGCATTGGTCTCCGTAATCGCAACTTCATCTGGGTCTGCAGCGGCTTATGTTAAAGAAGGTATTGCCAATATGCGTCTAGGAATGTTTCTGGAGATTGCTACAACAGCTGGTGCGGTTGTAGGTGCTTTAATTTCTACTGCTGCACCAAGTTCTGCTATTGCTATAATATTTGGTTTTGCTTTAATTTTTTCTGCTGCAAATTCACTCCGAAAAAAAGAAGAGCATATCGTGACTCAATCCAGTAAACTTGCTGAAAGATTGAAATTACCGTCTACTTATCCCGTTGTGAAAGGACAGGAGGTGGCATATGGCACCAAAAATGTTATTGGTGGTTTTAGCATGATGGGTCTTGCTGGCGTGCTTTCTGGCATGTTGGGTATTGGTTCGGGGGCTTTTAAAGTGATCGCCATGGATACCATCATGAGAATTCCTTTTAAAGTCTCTACAACGACCAGTAATTTTATGATGGGGGTGACGGCATTGGCTAGTTGTGTTATTTATCTTCAAAAGGGATATATTGTTCCTGACATATGCTTGCCGGTGATGATTGGAGTATTGATAGGGGCAATGATTGGATCCAAAATATTGATGGCTACGGATCCGAAAAAGCTCCGGATATTTTTTGCTTTTATCATTTTTTTCTTAGCTTTTAATATGATTTATAACGGTTTTAAAGGTAAATTCTAATGCAGGTTACAGATAAAATTATTCAAAAAATAATAGGCAATGTCTTAAAATACGGTGTAAGAAGTGTATTAATCATCAGTATAATCGGGGGATTGATCTTTCTTTTTAATCATGCGGATGAACCTGTTGCCTATGGAAGATTTACGGAAAATGATCGAAGTATAGTCGATGTTGTTTCTGGGATTTTAAAGGGTGTAGTAGATCTTCAGGGACGTGCGATTATTTATTTAGCGATTTTAGTGCTTTTTTGTACGCCTTTGTTAAGATTGTTACTTTCGTTATTGAGCTTTATGCTCGAGGGAGATAAGCTGTATGTTTTTATAACAAGTATTGTTCTTGTTATTATTGGGTTTAGTATGTATTTTGGATTTGGACATTAAATACGCTACTCATCCAAGTACTTGATGTAAGTTGTTCCTACTGGCTGTATGAAAATTCTTGATAATTGAAAAGTTCTCCACATGGGAGAACTTTTCTATATAAAGGGTACTTGTTTTTCTATTTTCTCGCTTTCTTGATTTTTTCTTCTATAGGTAAATCCAAAATTGCCATTAGCAATAAGTAATATCCTTTTTTCAGTCCTAATTTGGTCGCGTTTTGATTCTCTGCATTCATAACAGTCAATTTTTAATGTTCAGTAGATATAACATATAAAGCTTTTTACAAAGCTTGTGCCATCGTGGATCGACTTTGTAATCAAACGTATTTATTTTAATTGTTTTACGTATTTAACTGATCCTCATTTGTTATTTATACTTGCTGATTGAATTGCATAAGCTCAATATTTTCCTTATTTGAGTTTTAAAAGATATTAATTTTAGATAGTATGATATTTGATTTGCAGTTTTTTTCTACCTATCTGCGACCAGGGTATTAATTTTTATGGTAAATTTTACTTATTAGAATGTGTTTTTTAGATAAAATAATCTTAACTTGCTAACAGTGAGTTTGATAACCTGTTTGACAACCTTTAATGTATATACCGATGATCCTAAAACATTCGAAATTAATAATTGCCTGTTTTTCCACTTGTTGTATTCTTTCCATCATTTCTTGTAATAAAGATGATTTGAATCGTAATACAGAACTTTTTAATGCTGATTACAAGGATATCCAACTGAATTCTGGTTTTTCTAGTAATAGCATTGCTATTCATTCGAAGGAGTGGTCGGTTGCATATGTGAAAGATGCTTTTACAGGTGAATTATTATCCGATAAAGAGGGAAATCCAGCTGTATTAACTGCTGTTGGTCAGGTAGAGTTAATGGGTAGCTGGTTGAAATTGGAGAAGACTGATCAAAATAATTTATTAACGATGTCCTTGAAAGAGAATTTCAATCGTATTCCAAGAAAATTTTCAATCGGTATCGTTGCTGACGGCAATCAAGATGAACTGTCTTTCACTCAGAATCGGGGAGAAACCTATGAGATTATCAAAAAGGAAATTATAGAAGTACCGGGAAGTCGAAAGGAATATAAAAGTAATGAAGGTTGTGGTATCATCCAACTGAATAATCATACTTCTAGAGCAAAAAATATGGAAACTACTTCGATATTTAAAGATGTTAAATACATATCAGAGTTTACGAGTACTGATCAAGATGCTTTTAGTTGGATGAATACGCCAGACTCACTTATTTTTATGGGAGAGATTTTAAAAGATGGAGTGACGTATTGGTCTAAACAAGTTCCTTATAAGGAAGGCCGGTATTTAGAATCTTATATGAATGATGGAAGTAAACAAGAAGTGCTTGTTGAACCCTATACAACAATCCATGTAAGTGGTGAAATCTCCTACTTAACGCGGGAGTGCATATATACTTTTACTATTAAAAATAAGTCTTCGGGTCATGAATTTGATATTTCTGGTGTTTGGAAACAAAAAGTACCTTTGTCTTCAATAACTAAAATCTTTTAATCTTTATATCTGTGATGTTTGATCTTGTTGCTTTTTAAAAATAGCATTTCGATATGCTTCACCCCATTTTGCAATTTCATCTATAATGGGTTCTAATGTACGACCATATTCGGTCACTTCATATTCGACAGTGATGGGTTTTGTGTTGAGGACTGTGCGACTTATTAGATGATTCATTTCCATATCTTGCAACTCTTTGGATAACATCTTTGCAGCGATGCCGTCTACTTCGCGAAGCAGGTCCATAAAGCGTATTTTACCACCTTCCATGAGTGTTCCAAGTATGTGAAATTTCCATTTTCCGGATAAAATTTCCATAGTGTCTGTTATCGCTGTTATCCGCGCTTTACATCCTGACCTATTATTGATGGTTTGATTTTTTCTCATGAGCTACTTATTGATCCAAAAATACGAAGTAAAATTACGGAAACGATTATTAGTTTCCAATAGGAAAGTAGTTTCCAAAAGGAAACTGATAGCAATTGTAAACTATCACTAAGTTATCTTTGCAGTGTATTTAATTAATAAAATTATAAAAAAATGAAAAAATTATCAATCGTAGCCGTATTGGCTTCTGTCATATTAGCCTCATGTGGTGGCGCTAATGGAGACAAAGCACAAACTGGAACAGAGCAGCAAGTAGCTGAACAAAAGGGAGAAACTTTTACAGTTGATACAGCTGTTAGTACCATTAAATGGAAAGGATACCACAAAGGTGGTTTTGATCCAAGATTTGGTACTTTAAAAAGTGAAGGGACTGTATCTCTTGAAGAAGGTGCAATTACTGGTGGATCTTTTGTTATTGATATGAATTCTGTAGTTACAGATAAAAGTTCGGTAGATCCTGCAAAATCAGGTGGCAAAACTTCTGCTGACTTAGATGGGCATTTGAAAACTGGTGATTTCTTTGAAGTAGAAAAATACCCTACAGCTAAATTTGAGATCACAAGTGTAACTGCTTTTGACGCATCCAAAGATAAGAGTGTAATTGCTGATGCAACAAATATCATTAGCGGAAATTTAACGATTAAAGATAAGACTGTAAATGTTACGTTTCCTGCAAAAGTAAATGTAACAGATAATGAAGTAAGTGTTCAATCTAAATTTACGATCAACAGACAAGATTGGGGATTAGCTTACGGTACTGAGGGTGATCCGAAGGATTGGATGATTTCTCAGGAAGTAGATATGGAATTGAATATCACTGCAAAAAAATAAGCCATTAAAAAACACGCTTTAATTTTTTAAAGCGTGTTTTTAATGATTGGATATGATCAAAATCGAATCACTAACAATATTTATACTATTTGTTGGTTATTTAATGTCCAATTTTGTCTTTTTTATTGGGTAATAATATAGTGAAAATTGCTACTCCTAATAATAAGACAATAGAAATAAGGGTCGAAAGCCCATAAGCATGAGTTAGATTTTTCATTTGTAAGAATGTTTCTTTTTGGTCATGTAAATATATACCTAACACTAACGCAATGCCTAAGCAAATAGCAATTTGTTGTATGGTCAGATAAATACCAGAACCTATCCCAGTAAGATCTGTATTTAAATCCTTTAAAGCGATGGTCATTAAAGAAGGCAGTACAGTTCCGCAACCTAAGCCGTAAAAGAACAATATTCCATGAAGTTGTTGAATAGAAACTTTGCTTTGATTGTAAATGAAAAGATGTGCTATTAATGCAATTACCATCATGGTTAATCCGATAAGGATGATCTTTTTGCCGTTTTTTTGAATAAAACGACTTACTATCACACTGGCAATAACATAGCCTATTCCTTGATATACAAATGCAATACCTGTCATGGTAGGTGTAAAGTGCTTATATGCCTGTAAATAATTAGAATTTATAATGAAATAAGCATCTTGTACCATGTAATAAGCTAATGCGGCACCTAAGCCTAAATTAAAAATTTTATTGCTAAAAAGCGAGAAATTAATTAGGGTAGCATGACCAAGATCGTATTGATTTTTCTGTTGTTTCAGAAAATAAAGTATGAAGAGTATAGAAGTGCTTAATAAGATAATAATCCATAGGGGCCAATGTAACTCAGGTCCTAATATCAAAGGACAGATTAAACAAATGAGTACTCCAAACAATTGAAACATGGATATCAAGTTGATGTGTAATGTTGGTTGTGCTTGGGTAGTGGGAATGGTTAAATAGGCCATAAAAAAAGCAAAAATACCAATAGGAATATTGATGAGAAATATCAATCGCCAGCTTTCATCGATCCAGGTCTGATCTGGAAGGATACCTCCCAGCAGTTGACCTAAGATAGACGCTACTCCAGCAACGCTACCATAAATGCCTAATGCCAATGAACGTTTTTCTTGTTCTTTAAATAAGAAGGTTAACAATGCGATGCCTTGTGGCACCATAAGACCTGAACTTATACCTTGTAAAAGTCTCCCAAATAGTAATAGATATACTGTGTTTGATAGCGCACAGATGAGGGATGAAGTCGTAAAACCAAGCATACCGATGAGGTATATTTTTTTTCTACCATAGTAATGACCTGCATTTCCAGAACAAATTAATAAACTTGCATAGCCAATTACATATAGAATAATGATCCATTGGGTTTCACTTGTAGTAAGTTGCAGTGTCTCTTGTATAGAGGGTAGGGAAACATTGATGATAAATAAGTCGATAACGAATAGAAATATCCCTGTAGAGAGGATCGATATTTTAAGTATATCTCTGATCTGAAGCTGCATATTAAAAGTTTTTGTTAATTTTAGCAAGCAAATTTAAGGGTGTCACTTTTCGTTATCAAGTAGTTATAATAAGTATACTAAGTATAGTTTTATGTACTCATACTCAGTATAAGACAATTATGGAAGAAAAAAATATAAAAAATTTTGGGAGTTGTTGCGATGTCAACGGTATCTTTAAAATTATAGGTGGAAAATGGAAAGTTTTGCTTATTAAGTCTATTGCGCAACAATGTCCAAAAAGATTTGGTGAGTTGAAAAGGGAAATGGAAGATATTGCGCAGACGACGTTGACCATGCAATTGCGAGAATTGGAAAGGGATGGTATTATTTGTCGCAAAGTTTATCCAGAATCGCCTCCTCGGGTTGAATATAAATTAAGTGATATGGGGAAAACATTATTGCCAGTTATTGAGATGCTGGACCAATGGTGGGTGGAATACAAAGAAATACAGCTTTAAATCAGGAATGTCATTTAATATGATGCTATCTGATTGGAGTGATCGGAAATATAATAGTTATACACGTCTTTTAATCCTTTTCCATTTATGCTTGTCAAAAGAGCATCATCTAAATTATTATTATGTTGAAGAAATCATATATAATCGCCATATTCTTGTTTTGCTTTAGTTTGACTTATAGTCAAAATAGAATAGGCAGTGGGGGAAATGTAACCATCTTCTCGGATCGTGATCCATTTTATTTGTTTATCAATGGTATTCAATACAATGACCAACCTTCAAAACAGGTGCGTGTTGAACAATTGAAGGATCATCTTTATGATCTTCAAGTTGAATTTGTCGGTAGAGTGAAATCTTCACTCTCGAAAAAAGGAGTTTCCGTATTGAATGAAGATGGAGAATTTTTGGATTTAACGTATCTAGCAAACAGTATCAGAAGTAATCGCATGCGTAGCTTGACACTATATGCCATGTTTCCTGCAGATAATCATCTTCCTAATCCTAGAGCTGCTCAGGTATTTGCTTATGGAAGACCGAAGCAGATCGTTGATTCTGAATCGGAGTATGAATATGGTCATGAAACCTATTATGGGGATGAAATGACAGTATCCGAATTTAATGCTTTTTTGAAAACGATTGATCAAGGTGGATTTGATAATGATAAGTTAAAAATCGCTAGTATGTCTACTTCGCAGGTTTCTTTCTCACTGAATCAGATCAAAGATGTACTAAAAAGGTTTTCATGGGATGAGGGTAAGCTTGCTTTTGCCAAAATGGCATATGCAAATTGTCCTGAAAAAAGGAACTATATGTTGCTTACTGATCAGTTTTCTTTTGGCGACAGCAAGAATAAATTGTTGGATTTTATTAAAAATCAACCAATTGATAGTGAATATCTCGAAAGAATGAGTGAGGTTGAATTGAATAGTTTGATTAAAATGATGAGTCAAAGTGGTTTTGACGAAGATAAATTGAAAATATTGGCAACTGTAAGTGAAAAGGTAGCATTTCCTGTAACTTCTATTAAGAGAATTCTCAAAGAACTGAGCTGGGACCAGGGGAAATTGTCTGCGGCGCAAAAGCTCTATCCAAATTGTCTCGATAAGCGTAATTATGCGATCTTATTAGATGAGTTTACATTTTTAGATTATAAAAATAAATTTACTGCTTTTGTTAGAAATCAGAAATAGGGTTTTAATTTAAGTATTTGGTGAATGTAGTTTGCTATCAAGCCATAGTACAATTTCTTGGTATACTTCATCTTTAATTGATTCGTTGAGGAGTTCATGGCGCATCTTAGGATATAGGTGATATTTTACGTCATTGTTTCCATGTGTAGTAAGATCTTGTACAGTTTTAATTACCCCTTTTCCAAAATTACCGATCGGATCTTCTTCACCGCTTTCTAAAAGAAATGGAAGTGTGGTCGGAATATGATCTGTCCAGTTTGGACCGCTACCTCGATTGGCGACATATGCGGTTGCATAGAAGGCGTTATTTGAAAATGGGATACCACATAAGGTGTCAGCGATAAAATGATCTCGGTTTTCTTTGGCTAAACTGAGCCAATTACTGTTTTTTTGATTAGGCTCATCTTTAAATTTTAGGTTATTGAATGCTCCGAATGAATAATTAATTAAAGTGGACTTCCGTTTAGGAAGTATTTTATTTAAAAGCCCTAAAAGTCTTTCGCCTATAATGGCAGCTTGATCCATCGTGCCTGTACCGATAAGCACTACACCGCAAAATAAATTTCCTATTTCTTGTACAATGCACCTTGTGATGAATGATCCCATCGAATGTCCGATAATAAAATGTGGTAGATGGGGATATTGATTTGCGAGCAGCTGCGCCATTTCAATACCGTCGTCTACGAGTCGGACACCGGGATTCTGACGTTGTATATAACCTAGGGCACCTTTATTTTTTACAGAGCGTCCGTGGCCTATATGATCGTATGTCATAACCAAGAAACCTTTTGCTGCCAGAAAGCGTGCGAAATCATCATATCTACCGCTATGCTCTTGCATACCATGTAAAATTAGTATTGTGGCTTTTGCTTCTTTTTCTGTTGGAAAATATAGGGTCTTGAAAATGTCATGTTTACTTCCGTTAAGATCTATAATCTCGTGGAAGCTGGATTCTGAGTGGATCATATTTTTAAATTCGTTCGGTTTATTCCTTAAATGAATCTTCTTTTTCAAATGCTCTATTTTTATTTATTGTAAAATACAACATCAGTTAATACTGATCTAATATAAAGGTTATTTTTTATTAAAAATAGTGATTAGTGCTCATGGATATGCGATGAAGGATCCATGAGTCTTACATACAGATAGTTTGAGAACTAGGCAAGACTTGCTTTTAATCTTGCTAGCAAATCACTAGCTTTTGTATCGTCGATATTTATCTTTCTGATCGATGCTCGTTTTCCTTTATCTTTTTGATGAATAATTTTTATTAAATCTTGAGTATATTCATTTTTATATTTACTGATATCAAATGCTGTACTGTGTTGTTTGATGAGCTGAAGAGCCATATCCATTTCCTCTTTCTTAATTTTAACATTAGCTGGCAATTTCAATTCATCGATAGACCGAATCTCCTGTTCATAACGTATTTTATTGATCAGTAAGCTTCCTTTGTATGGTTTCACAATAGCTAAGTGTTCCACATTGCGCATGACGAATGAGCCAAGGCCAGCTGTTTTACTTTTTTCTAATGCTTTTTCGAGCAATTGATAGGCTTTTTCTCCACCTTTTTGGGGTTCTAAATAATAGGGTGTATCGAAATAAATACTGTCAATGTCATTTAGCTGTACGAATGCATGGAGGGCTATAATCTTACTTTTTTCTGGACTTGCTTCTTCAAAATCAGCATCTTCTAAGAGTACATAATGATCTTTAAGGAAATATCCTTTTACAATATTTTTCCAAATAACCTCTTTTCCTGTTTTTTCATTGACTCTTTTGAACTTAATGTTCGCTTGGTCTTTACGATCAAGCATATCAAAATCCAAATTACTACTTTCAGTTGCACTATACAATTTCACAGGTATATTGACAAGTCCAAATCCTATAGCTCCGGTCCATATTGCACGCATATGTGATGTACTTTGATGTTTAGGGATAAAAATGTGTTTTATAATTTTCTGACTCTACATAGAGCAGGTTTGTTTCAATTTTCTAAGAAGTGAATCGATGTATTCTGGAAATTGTGTCAGGGCCTCTCTTAAATGTCTTTCTCCTTCGATGTAGCCTTCTGTTCTTGCAATTTCCAATGCAGAATCATATACTTTATCGAGGTAGCCATCTGGCATTTGAGCAGAATCTAAATCAGTGTTGTTCATAGCTTTACATTTAAATGTTGTGAGTTTTATTGTTTAGTGATATCCTGTGATATTTAAAATATAAAACAGTTTATTTAATATAACATATTGATAAGCAAATAGTTTTAAAAATTACGAATTCATGTACGGATATATTTTTATTGGTACAAGGTGAATGTGCTGATACAGTGATGGATGCTCCCCCGATACGTTTTTTGTTTATACACAAACTATTGATATGTATTGGAAAACGGATATTTTAAATTTGTGTAGTGTATGATCATATTTATGATCAATATATTTTCTTAATGAGTGGGGTTAATCTGTTATGATAGGATATCTAACAGATAGTAGTAGTATTTGATGTGGTCATCTTATGTTTTTTCTAAAACCTGATTGAAAAGAGCGGATGACTAGTTAAATTTATATTGACCTTTTTGACTATCAAGAAATATTGCTTAATCTATATTTTTTATTTCATTCTTAAATAAAAAAGTAATAAATTTATATAACCAATAAAAATCATACTTGATGAGAGAGTTAATTAAAAATAATCTTGGTGTGAGATCTTTTTGTTGCTACATACTTGTCAGTGCTACTGCTGTTGCTATTGGTATATTTTTTATACAATGTTTTGATCAAATTGTTTCATACGAGTTTACTAAAATCCCATATTTTTTGTTAGACATGTTTATGATAACCTTTAAGGCTGCTATTTTAGTAGCATTGATCACATTATTTTATTCCTATATCCTTAGATCAAATCAAAAAGAAAATGCAAAATCTGGTATTATCAAATGGCAACCATTCTTTTCAATACTGTTTACATTTGTATTTTTGCTGTTTATACATTTTATGTTAAGTGCAGATACACCTCTAATTATCCATAGTTATGCAGTTGCTATTGGATTCTCAGTTGTGATTGTATGTGTGTTATTGTTATATGGAAATAAGGCTTACTATGATAATTTTAAAAAAGTGTCATTTTATCTTGATAAAGATGAATCTTCTAAACTTATAAATGAAAGTTATTTAGGGAAAAATTTGATTTCTAATAATAATAATAATAATAAT
>NZ_DJTA01000030.1:0-101700 GCF_002440335.1 Sphingobacterium sp. UBA6320
AAACCTATTTCAGTATAAGACAATTTGATGTTTTACTGCATTTCTTCGACCTTTCTTCGATCTTTGTTCTAGCGCTGTTCTACCTCCCCCTGAGTCTCCTTCGAGTGGGCTTCGACTCTCCCTGCACGTACGTCGAAGCCCACTCGAAGCCCACTGGGAGCCCACTCGAAGCGACCCAGAAGATGGGGCGAAGTTGATTAGGAAAAAGTCTGAATACAGTAATCGGTTATCTTTTAGCACTCGACCAGTACACTTGCGGTATAAGTTGCAAGCATACTTGGTCAGTGCCCGGTAGATGGAGGGTAAATATATGTTGACTTGTGTCAGTAATTTTATTGCTTTCATAATTTATTTATTATTGGTTTTTGGAAACTGCTTAAAAACATCAAATATTTTTTTCCCCATTGCGAGTTCCTGTTGATTATTGGTGCTATTCGCCAATACGGAGTAGTCTATTTCTGCCAGATCCATATTTCTATTAGAGACCATATGGTAAGCCATATACATACGTAGCAGTGCGATGATAAACTCATCCATTTGATCGGTATTGAAAAGCAGTTTAGCATGATCAGGATTGCCATTATAGACGGTCAATAGCTCTAACATATATTCTCGAAAGCTTTTGATATCATACTTAGTCCAAAAATCCGTGATGTTTTTTACGGGATCATGATTTTCATCGTGCACTTCGTAGAGCGTCATGTCAAAATCAACCAGTTGCGATAAGAATTTCTTCATATTTTAACGTTTTAAGACTGCAACCTATAGGCATAGTATCCCCCTTCCGATAGAAATCAGATGCTTGAGGGTCTAATATGACTCAATGGTCACAAAGACTAGTAAATAGTTAATAAAAGATTCAGATCGCGTTTGAAAGAATAAATCACAAGGTTATATATCGGCATTACGCAATCCGTAGTTGTAAGTGCCAAATCATTTTTGGCAAGACCAGCCGAGCTACTCGGGGGCAGTGATAATGTTTTTTGATCGTTGTTTTTTGTTCATTGATTTAATATTTGAATGCTTATTGAACAAAAAGAACCTATCACTATATGGTGATGGGCGGTCCTTCTAGTTACATACAAGGAGCCTGTAGGAGGGCTGAGCGCATGCACAAGAAGGGCCCATCGTGTCTTGGTTTTACGAAGATACTAAATGGGCACCAAATTCTTGCTACTTGCGTGCTCTGAAACTTCCTACATTTCCTTACACAAGTATCTTATCAGATGCCTAAAAAGAATAAGTATATAACTTTTCTATTTCTCTAATTACATAAGGCTAATATATGAAATAAATTTGAAATGCGGTTATATATTACCGCAAAATTATTCATTTAATTTCTGTTATTACCAAAAAAGATTAAATGGAAAAGGATCATAGTAAAATTAAAGCTGATTTTGGAGCTCAAGTACGCAAATTGAGAAATAGTAAAAAATATTCTTTACGGATGCTAGCCGCTAAATGTAATATTGATGATAGTAATATATCCAAAATTGAAAATGGTAAATTTAACATTCAGCTCTCAACAATAATTGAATTAGCAAAGGGTTTAGGTGAACACCCGTCTCGCTTATTAGAATATGATTTTGGATCTGATTTTCCTGAAAAGATTAATTAAAAATCGGGGAAGGTACTGGATTGCAGATAAATCCAATCAAGTACTGGTTTTCGTACAGATCTTTTATCCCGACTTATTTTTAGATAAGCATGTTCATTAATCAATGAACGTTCATGAAACTTGAACATATAACCAAAGTAAAAAAATCCAACATTTGATACATTAAATTATTGATAAAAAGCTCTTTAAATCAATTTTAAACGAGACATTTCTTGTTTGAGAGAACAAATTCAGCACTATCCTTTATCTGCATTCCTAACATGGAATAAAATTTTAAATCTTGTTCGACAATTATTTTAGCAATCTCAATGACTTTATCGCACTCTTTCCTATATGGCTATAATATGATTATACATCATCAAACCTTTCATTAAAAAAGAGCAGCTAAAGGAATTACCTTTAGCTGCTCTTTCAATGAAAGATGAAAAATCTTCTCGTTTGATTAATCTGACCAAAAAGTATGATCTACTTACTAACTTTTGCTATATAAAGTAATTTTGGTGCATCCTTAATAAATACATCCAATACTCCGTCTGCAATTTTAACTGGCCCCTCAAAGCGAGTTGCGCCCGGAGTTGATGGAATAATAGCTGCCTTTTTAGCGAGCTCTTGAGCTTGTTCAAAATAACCGATACTATTGCTTTTACCCATCTTTAGCTCCTGCAAACCTGTGACAGCAGCTTCTAAAGCCTCTCCCCATATTGCCATCGCATCTAACCAAGGCCCAGCCTCACGGACAAAACCTTTATCAATTGTTCCTGAACGAATAATATTTGGAGCATTTCTAAATTCTTGAGCATGATTTAGTAGACTTTTAATAGCCTGCGCACGGTCATCTTTATTACCATACGAAAGGGCATCTCTAAACTGATCTAGAATTAACTTTAATGATGGTGCTTGCACTTGCCAAGGGGGAGTTCCAAATGTTGGGGCTAAGTGCTGGGTATCGAAAAACAGCAATAATGCTTGAGTAGTTTTTGGATTATTTCCAGCTAATTGACGAGCAGCAAATGTCCAAGTACGAGAAGCATCGTAATCTTGATCATTCCAGGCAAAAGCAGCCACTCCCGTTATGGACACTCTACTAGCAGCTTCCTGATTCATGGGATTGGACAAAATGCCAGCAAGCTGTTTTGATAATCCCGCTTCCCTTCTATCGTATGGCGCTAAAAGAAGTCTTCCTTTAGATTCTGCATAGTCATTTACAGGATAATTATCCCAGAGCAATGTTGGTTTTCCAAAAACCTTAGACTACAAGCAAAAAAAGCAGACCGGTATCCAGTTCTACTTTCGACTTCGGGCATACTATATTGGAGGTATAAATATTTATCTTCTATCGTCCGCATGATAATAATTCCACTTATAATACTTTACAAGGTTAAGTATGTTGATCCTATTTTGTCGATATTAAATATGTTCGAATCGATTATCTTTACATAAAAAAAACTAATGTTTGCAAAAGATATTTTGATTAAAAAAAGGATAATAAAAAATTTTATCATTGTATCAGTCATTGGCATAGCTCTGGTATCATGTGGAAAACATGATGACGATAAAGAAATTAACGACATTTCTTTTCATACCATATTTGATCAATTCTGGAGTGGCATGTCTTCCAAATATGTGTATTGGTATAAAGATTCTTTGGAATGGAATCGAATTTATTTTGAATACAGCAATAAGTTCTCGAAACTGGACCACTCCAATAGCAATGACCGTGTTTTAGCGATTGACTACTTTCAGAAAATTATCTCGCCACTTATTGATGGTCATTTTTATCTGGAGTTCCATGAAAAAGAATTGTCTGGTCTAAGGTTATATCCTAAAAGAGCATATTTGAAAAGAACTAATGCCCATTTACTCAATTATCAGTATTTCTCAGGTAATTATTATTATGCTAAAAATATTGAATCAGATATTGACCAATCAGCTCAGATCTTGATCGGGAGTATTGATGATAATTTATACTATGTAGGGATCAATAATTTCAATATTGGACGTACCCTGACAAGCAATATCAACTCTAAGTTCAAGTTAACATGCAAGAAACTCATTGATGATTTAACAAGTGGTACTGTAAATACAAAAAAGCTAATTTTGGATTTACGCGATAATTCTGGCGGTGATCTAGCAGATTTAAATGTTATTATGCCATTACTGCTTGAGAGATCTTTAGTAATTGGTTCTACGAGAAGTAAAAGTTCCAAGGATCCCTTTTCTTATACTCCATGGATTAAAACAACTATTAATCCAAGCCCAGTTCGAACGAAATCTGCGCCAGAGCATATAGCCGTATTAGTTAATAAAAATACATCATCACTTGCCGAAATTTTTGCCATTTCACTTTCGGGCTTATCTAATACTAATATTATTGGTGAGAAAACTGCTGGTATCACTGGTATTCAAGGAGATCCTAAGATTTTCTTATCAGGATCTTTTGATATTCCTAATTTTATGACTGTAAATATGACATCATTAGATTATAGATCAGCTGACAATTCTAATTATGAAGGCGTAGGGCTACAACCAAAAACATTAATACGTATTGATACTTCAGACACAGTTTCCAATTCTGATCCTTACTTGGAAGCAGCAATAAAATTTTTGCATGAAGTAAAACGCTAAAGACCATATGAAAGTTTTAGATATGGATTTATTCTATTTGGAAAAGTAAAAAGATTATTATTGGAATTATAATTGTGTTTTCCTGACATATTATGCATGTAGTTTAGACACAAACCTAAAATTAACTTTTTATGAACTGCTGATGATAAAGATATATTTCCTATTGCTCCAAATTTATAATTTCTATTTAAAGGTTCTCGGTCTGAATATCTTATCATCGTTAATTTCTCAATATATTCTCCGTTTTCAAAGGAAATAGCACTCGAAAACACGTCAGCTGTAGTTCCATATTGAACACTTTTATATAATTTAGAACACCATATCCCTAAACCAAATCCTACTGTTACAGGAGTTATTAATAGTGTTCTATTCAGAAGAATCGGCAAAGTTATATTTCTTGCTTCTTTCTTGTAATTTATACGAGAGTCTGTCTTAGATTGAATCATATTTACATTTTGCCAATGCGAAAGCGCAATTTGTATTTGCCATGAGGAATTTATTTCCAACTCTACATCAATAGATGGTGAAAATCCAATGGAGTTATGTTCAGAGAAATTATTATCTTTTGTCGTAGGATAGGAGATGGGAATCCCATAACTAGTTCCGATTCCGATTCGGAGCTGGCTATAGGATTCTCCAATTAAATAGAATTGAATTAAGATTAAAAATAGTTTTAAAAAGTTACTTACTATCATATTTTGCTACAACAGTCATATTTGCTGTACTACCAAATATTTTCATTTCTGTAGTCTCATTAATATTCTCTTCATAAGATCCATATCTTCCTATCAATGGGTTATTTAGTATCAAAGATTTTTGATGAGTATCACTTTTAATAAAAATCTCATAAATGAAATGTTTATTAATTGGAGCATCTGATGGTACAATAGTAAATTTTCTCGCCGGCAAAACAAAGGTCCTAATTTCTTGCCCCAAACCAATAACCGACTGAGCTTTGGATTCGTATACCATATCCAAAGAATCTAAATTTTTGTCGGTGTTATTCAAAGGACGGTAAATCCGTAAGAACACTTCCAATTCTTTTCCGTTAAAATCTTTTAAAGTCTTATCATCTTTAATATTATTGGCCTGCAATGTAACAAACTCAGCATATCGATCTACTACAATTACTTTTTTTTGTTTTGTCAAATTTTGGATCTCATTGGTATTAGATAGCGTTACATTATAAATGCCGGCATCGAAGTATTGTATTATAGGTGATTTATCACTAGAGCTTGTATTGTTCCCAAAGTTCCAAGTGTAATTAGCTGTAGCACCAGAACTTGTCGATCTATTGACAAATGTTATCCATGTGAAAGTTGGAACACGAATTTCATCATCAAAAGATAAGACGTTATCTACTGATTTAAATCCGAAATCAGTTATGGACTTCTCTAGAGTAGCATCTTTCGAACACCCGCTAAGAAGCAGTATAAATACTAAAAATACTTTGGGGTAATTTGTCATAATCATATGTATTTTTATAAACCGTAATTTAAGTTGAATTGTTCGTTCTTCTAGATTCTGTCTTTTTAAGGGTGTTAATTTTATTGTGTAACTATACCATCCCAAATTAATGAAAAAGACTTTACAACTTTTGTAGATGGATCACCGTTATTTGGAACTACATCAAAAGATACCCTAATAAATTCATTCTGCATTTCTTTACCATACGTACCGTAACCATAACCTTTTCTCAAGTAATACTCGCCGTCGCCTGTTTCTCTGCCGGCATAATATCTATTTTCTTGCGGAAGAGGAGTTCCAGGAGGTATTATTGCTGCTTTTCGGCCTTCGAATTCAAAAACCTGATAACCGGCAGGTAGCGCATCTTCAATTTCATTATGCCATAAATCATTTTCCGCAATTACGTAAGTGAAGACCTCCATTTTATAGTTTGCAATATGTGCCCCGCTTGAACTTGCATTGATAATTGCGGGGTTCCAGACCGGAGAAATTTTGCTTTGGTCTATAGTAAAAGGCGCTCTATAAACTCTTACCTCGCTTGTACCATTTTTCCCTCTAAAAGTAGTAACAGAGTAGGCGCCTTTTACTAATGGTTTCTGCGAAAGATTAAAGACACCCATTACACTATTGTAATATGGTATTACTCCTTGAACATTCTGCATGTTTTTTGTCCCTGGTAATGCCAAAGATATGTTATGAATATTAAATGTTTCCTGAATGCTACCAGTGAATTTATGATCAGATTTAATGTTCAATTTAACTCTGTAAGTCGTACCGCTACTGCCTCCTCCTAAACCTAAGACTGCATTCATTAATCCATTTAAAGAACCTGATTGAGCTGATGTAAATGCGTTTTTTAGTGATGTTTGTAAAGCGCCTGTAAATCCAAACGAATTCAATGCTGCAAGACTTCCTATTGAGATCACCCCACTTTGCACTTTATTAAATAGCATAGAGCCTAAACTTGAGGATGCAGAATTTGAAATAGTACCATTCACTGTAGAACTAGATACACCATTTAATTCAACATTTTGGATATTGACCGAATTAGTTTCAAATTTAAATGCACTCAATGTCGCTTCTTTGTTTGCTATTTGTGGATCATAACCAATATCAAATTCAGCTCCATACCAATTACCTGTCGCAGCCGTTTTGTATGGTTGGATTTGGTTACTTCTAATATCCGAAGAATCTATATTTATCTTTCCTCTAGTAGAGAAATTCAGCATCTTTGAGTCTATGCCCATTGGCAACTCCAGAGCGTGTTGAGCATAAAAACTTGGTATACTGAGGCCTGGGGGAATATAGGAATATATTCTAAGCGTTCCACGATATTTATTATAAAGCGCAAAAACAAAAGGACCACTATGTTGGGGTAAACCAAAAGTATTATAAACCAACTCCCAACCTTCAATTTTTCTGTGGTCTCCGATAAAATGGTCCGGATAAGATCTGTTTGAACCGCTAGCCCATGGGACTAAAACTCGATTATTATTTACCATTCCGGGCATATAATCTTCAGCTTCCCAATTAAAGTTCACGCTAGGTATTGCAGCTGAACTTGCTTTCTTTGAGGTAATCTGATCATCTATTCCTTTTTTGCTACACCCCGAAATTAATATTAAGGTCGCAAATAAAAATGACTTTATGCATTTATTCATAATTTTTATATTTTTTATCGGATAAAGATAAAAAATAAACATATTTTTTCTCACAGAATGCCAAATAATAACAATATATTAACAATAATATAACATTGAAAAACTATATTCTTTTGAATTAATTTTAAATAATGATCGTTCAAAAACAACAACAAATAATCCTTTCCCTAATCTTTCTACTAGCTCTTCTACTTATCTTTCTACTACCATCAACTCACTAGTTCCTAAATAGAATATTTGAAAGATCCTTTTTTAACAATTTTATAAAGGTTTTTAAGTTCGGTTATTAAATTATTGACTTTTCTTTTCCGAGGCTCATCCGTCATCCATTCTGGCAATTTATTCCATACCAACTCATCAATATCTTTTCGGGACATAGTAGTATGCTGTGATAACGCTTTTAAAATGAGGTCACGATAATACTGATTATCAAAGGCCTTATTTTTTGTATAGCCTGCTTTATCTCCCGCTTTCTGAGCGACATGCAATGAAATATATTAATTAGGTTTTCGGCCTTCAATTAGCTTCTTGCTTATTATTCTCATCTTGATTACTTAAGAGCTTTCTCTTCTGCACTTTATCCAATGCCATAATATCTTCTTATAAATAAAGTAAAAAAAATCTAACATTTGATACATTAATTCATTGATCAAAAGTTATTTACCATACGTTTGAACGAGACATTTATTGTTTGAGAGAACAAATTCAGCACTATCCTTTATCTGCATTCCTAACATTGAATAAACTTTTAAATCTTGTTCGACAATTATTTTAGCAATCTCAATAAGTTTATGGCACTCATTTTTTTCAATATATAAGTTCATTAAACAATATTTTGCATACAATTTGTGAGGTACCATATACCTAGCAATATTAAGGTATTTTTCGGCCTGTGAATACAATTTCGACTTTTGATAACACAAACCTATATAAATATACAGATCTGCATGCGATAGCATAGTTGTGCACTCTAAGAAAGTTTTCAGAGCTTTCTCTTCCTCACCTTTTTCCCATTGCTGAACACCGTAATTGTATAAAAAAACAGGATTGTGAAATACAAAAGGATATAAAGTAGAATATCCATCCACTTTAACACTCTTGGATCTAGAGTTTTGAAGATTTATCAACTGAAAGTATAAAAACACATGAAAAACAAATAAAATTAGAAAAAATGAAATAATAAACCATAAGTATTTTTTAGAAATCTTTAAAAAAAACACAGCATTTTCTTGCCTACTAAGCGATATAAGTGTCAAAATAAGTAGAATCAAAGGTAAAGAGTGTAAGCAATAAGAAAATAAAAACAAAACACTTAAGATCGCAAAAAACAATTTATAGACAAAGTCCTCGTTGTCAACTTGAGCAGGTAATCGCTTTAATATCCTTAGAACAAAACAAAAATAAATCCCTACCAATATGAGCCCAACAATCCCTAATTCAACAATCAATTGGAGATATTCATTTATTGCAAAAAAAGTATTGTTTAAAAGTTGATCATTCATCACTGATTTATTCAATACGGCGCTAGCTTGATAAAGGTTATAATGAAGTTTAAAACTATCAAAACCTATACCGCTAAATGGATGATCAGTAATCATATCTAGCGATATTTTGTAGATTTCAAAACGTCCTAATGTCGAACTAAATTTTAAATTCGTAATGATAAAAGAGAATAATACGAAAACTATGATTATCGATGATACAAAGAGCCTTTTAAAATGCTCGTGTTCTCTATACACAATCAAAAAAACATAGAAAACTGAAATTAAACAACTTAACACAAAAAGCCGAGATTCATTAATTGTTAAGAGATATACGAAGAGAAAAAAACATAGAACCTTAAAAACATTATGAGAGTTGAAATAAAAATAAACAACGTTGGGCAACAATAGAGCGAGATAGATAAATGATAACCCATTATTGTGAAAATATCCATCATTGTTTTGGAGAATTGCAAAACTAGCAAAAGAAAGAAAGGCAAGACTTGAGGAATCCTGAATTATTAATTTTGATGAGCTTACATATAATACTAGCACGATGAAATTGGAACATAAAAGCAACCTAAAAAAGTCGAAGCTTATGAAAAACATAATACTTAATGAGAGCAAAACCATACAAATAACTCCAATGAGACGGCTTATTTTGACTTCTGTGGTAACGATAGCAATGAACGGCACGGTATTCAAACCGCAGAATATTAATCCTAAACCAGATAAGACATCCTCAGAAAAAAAACGCTCGTAATAAGGTAGTACTATAAAGATCGAAAATATATAGAAGCGATCGAAGTAAAATCGAAATGCACTGCTGGGATTGAGCATTTTTTATAACTAATTATTGATAAACAAAATATATTAAAGCTAGTCTGATAACTATTTGTACAATTTTGTTTATACAAAAAAATTATCAGACTAAGTTCGTTACCGTCAATTCGTTCGCTAACTTGATCCCTATTTACATTTAATTCATGGGAGTGAATGTTGCTCGTCCTCCTCCAGCAGTGGTGGCATGCCCTTCTACAGTAATGGTTCCAGAACTGCCGTAGTAATTACCCTGATAATGTATTCCACAATAAAGAATTCCACTAAACGAGAATAAAACACTATTGGTCTGTTGCGAGGAAGCCGTCGAACTATTTAAATTAAAACCACCTATTCCACTAGTTGCATTCACGGTAACCAAATGTCCGGTTACATTTCCATGTGCATTTTTGGTCATTGCCACTTCTACGTCTAGGTCGCACCATGGATAGGAGTAATTGGCAAAAAAGCTTACTCGGATGGGAATAACACCAAATGCTAAGCCAGGACCGAAAGAGCCTCCACCGCCGCCAGATTCTTCAGAAAGCGAAAATGCTTGCGAAAGTGTACTGTTTGGGGAGATTTTATAAGATTGATTAGATTTAGTATTTGCTTCAACACTTATTTTCTTCAATGTCGGAAAACTTTTATTTTCTAATTGGTCTAGTAATGTATTTAATTCATCGTCTGAAGCTATTTCATGGTAAGAAATTCCTTTCTGTAACTTACCTGGATTGATTTGATTGAAACCTAAACTACTTAACCTTCCTTTTAGGGTATGATTTTCTGAATTTTTTGTTGACATTTCGATATTCTCTCTCTTCTCACAGGAAGATAATATTAATAATAGAAACAGGAAATAATAATTGATTTTCATATTTTTTATTTATTTTTCAAGCTTAGACACATAATAATAGCCAAAAAATGGAATAAAGGCGACTATTATTAATCTCTTCAATTTTGTTATCTCATCAAGATCTTCCTTAGGAAACAATTTTGACACACAGTATCTTGTTATTAAGTATACATGAGCGATAATAAGAATGGTTATTACTGTTTTCATAATAATTTTTATTAATTAAAATAATTTTCAACTACATAATTTGATATTAAGGCGGCTTAATCGAATAAAAATGAAGAAATGCAAGCATTACAAACATTCAGTTAAAATTTAATCATCTTTGATTCTTTCTCTTTCTGTACTGCGACATCAAGCTTTTTAAGTATCTCTGGTTTCTGGTCCACTGCAATCTGTTGATCATAAAGTCTCTTTTGTGATGGATCAATTGTTGTCCAAGTGCCGGCACTACGTACCTTAAGATTATAAGCGTAAACAAGGTTTGCCACAGCATCGCGATTAGCTTGATCTAAAAGATTAAATTTTTCAAGTGAAGTGAGGTTTTTTTCAGAATCGCTTTTAGCATTCTCATGATTTCGAACGACTACATAAAGCTGGAACTGTTGGCCGTGTAAGACTTTAGAGATGGCTCCCCACTCAAACTTCACTAAATCAATAGTACTTTTTTCGTAACGTTGTTTATATTCTAATACATAATACTCCCTTAGCGATAAAGATAGACTGTTAATTTGATTTGTATTTAGGCCTAATTCCTTTCTTTTGAATAGGACATGGCTGATTCTTGGATTATATGATGAATTCTGAAAGCTTTCAAATTGAATCAATTCAGAAGGTTTATCAAGTGCCAGTTTTGCATACTCTTTATTGACATCAAGATTTTTCTCTTTGAGCTTTAACCATTCGAAGTTAATCGCCTTCTCTAACTCATAGTTATATATAATATTATATAAATCCTCAATTTTCAAATCTAATTCCTCGAGCAATAAGCTTAAATTAGATACGTTAAGAGCGTCCACTGTATTATTATGTGCAAACAGGTGAAGCTTACCTTTGAAAAACCGTTTAGCTTGATCTTCTGAAAGATTTTTGGACATTGTCAAGTTTTCCAAACTATCTCTCAATTTCTTTTGATAGAAGTACAAATTTTCTACCTCATCAATGGCCGACAGTAACTTCATTATTTGTAGGTCACTTAAATTAAGATTTTTTCTATCCTTCACAATCCATCTTAATTGGGAAACCTCAGAGGATAGCTTTACACCCACAAAAGCTGTAGAGGCTAGATAGTCACAAAATTCAATAGGAGACAATAAACTTTTAAGTATTGCCAATTTATCATCAAAAGAATTACCACTTTTGTTATGTATCTGTGATTTCTCTTCAACACTTTTTTTAGACAACCCAAGTTTCGTAAGCTCATCTGCCAAAAAGACTTGCTTTTCTTCGGATATTGGAACAATATTTACTATTTCGTAAACTTGTATCACAATACTATTATCAAATCCACGCAAATCACCTAGAACCTGCCCGTAAAGTGGAATACAAATAAAAAATCCCACTAAAAAAATAACTAGTTTATGTATCATAGCATTAAAACCAATGTCGTGCATTATCTTCTGTTATTATAAATGGTCTTTCTTTTCCTTGCGAGTACTCCGGAACTAGCACCATTAGCACATTCCTTGGTACATTTTCAAACGACATAGTTCTCGAGCCATCGTTATACATTTGTTTATTGACAAGTTTCCACTCCCTATCCCAAATATATAGCGAGTACATATTATCATTTCTAAATATCAAATAACCCTGTTTTTCCTCAATTATAATATTTCTTAAATTACCATAGTCTGGTTTAAGTTCTAACTCATTATTAAATCCATTAATCCTGACGTCACCGGCTGGTTCTAGGTTGCCACCTTTAAAAAAGGCCGGTAAAATCGCCGTGCCTTTCGGCATATCCTTGAACACTACATTTTTTCCAATTGATCTACCCCACCAAATTGGTTGCCACTTTGCATCACTAAACATGCATGCATAAACGACCTGATTGTCCATTTCAGTTTGATAAAGCTTACTATAAGCATCTCTGGTATCCCAATATTCAGCTGTAACGTCAATATAATTTTGCGTTTGCATAAAGCCAGGAGGGATATTAGCGATCGAATCTTGAAATGCAAGTGATGACTTCTGTTTCGAATAAGTAGTACGGATAACTTTTGCGGGTTCCCTGGGAAGCGTATGATCGACAGGTGAGCCCGGCAAAGTGATATCGAACTTAACCGCATTCATATCGGCATCAAATACGGTATTTAGAAAATGTTTTCCGGAAGAAGTACCCCACAAGGGGATGTAATCGTAAGCTGTAGGAATACCTTGAGATCTAAATATGAACGCCACCATAGCCGCGACATCCTCACATGCTCCCTTTTTCCTGAAAATTAAATGTTTTGCCCCCAATCTAGGCAAGGGTTCATCACGAGACTCCTTATTCCATGTAAAAAGAAAAGACGTTTTATAATCAATTTGAGCTAATCCCATAACTGTTTTTAGGTCTAAGCTAAAAAGGCTATCAGTAATCCATTTATATTCTTCTTGGTAATTTTCGCGCCATTTCTGAATAGGTTCAATTGTTACCCGATAAGGTAATATATATTCGCAAAATATTTGGAAGGGTATATTCTTGATTTTCGAGTTTTTCCAAGATTTTATCGCAACTTCAATATTATTTATCAAATATTTCGCATCGATGGTTTTAATGTCTTCAGAATTAAATGGAACAGGGGTCAATTGACCTTTTTTCTCAACAATTTGCCTAAATGAAGCAACTGATTCTTTAAAATTTTGATATGAAAATTCGTTAAAATCAATTTTACAGCCCGAAGAATCAACCCAGTAATAATTGACTGCCTGATGTATATCCATATTTGAAATCAAGAATTCCGCAGACTTTAAACCGACTGTATCATTCTTATTCTTAAAATAGTTCAGAACCTCCTCAAGTTCTGATTTGTTTTCACCTGCATTAAGAAGCACAGCATTGACATCCGAAACCGTTGAATTACGCTGAGCATATGAATTAAAACAAGCGAGATTAATAAGCAAAAATACGAGAAATGAAGAGTATAAATTATTCATTAGTTTATAGAGAATCTTAATCATTTTTAGTTGGTTCGTATTTATAATTAGTAGTGCATACTGACTGATACAGTATTTAAATAGTTTACATCACCAAATATAGCCATTCATTCATAACAACTGGGGGGGGGGATTCGTCTAATTTAGGGGCTTAAATGGTCGACACCATCAAATATAGCCCTTCATTCATAACAACTATGAGAGGGCAGATTCTTCTAATTTAGGGGAATAATTAATTATAACGGACATTCGGTATGCGATAGACATTAATTAGCGGAGTATTATAAAGAATAACTTAAAACACAAATTAAGTAAAAAAAATAAATATCTTAATTATGAATAAATAACCAAAACTTATCACAAATATAACCGTAAATTAAACGTTAGAGATTGGTTAAATTCTATTTGAATTCTAAGGTAAAATTATAAGAAGGGGGTAATTTAAAATCTATTCTTCCTGCGGATCTACAGCATTGTACATATCGATCTTCACGTCGTAAAGCTTAGCTCCATAAGATCGATATTTTATATATCAATCAAATATCCGTGCTACAAATGTTAATATTGCAATTGGCAAATCGCAGATCATTATAATTTGAAATACTTTTCCAAAACATAAGACTTATATATAAAGCCTTCGAATATCCTTAAAATATCGCCTAAATATCTAAGAAGTATGAACGATATCACCATCAAATAATTTAGCTCCTAAACACTATATTGGTCTGATGAAGTCTTCTTTTGTGATGGGAGCATTCATAAAGTCAAAAAACAATTCTAAATGGTTCTCCCTCAAAAGATCATTTTTTTTGTAACCGTAATTTGGTAATGAACTGTTGAATGTGTCGTGATTGCCACTTCTGGTAAACTTCCTAATGGAGCAGTGATATAATTATACATCATCAAACCTTTCATTAAAAAAGACCAGCTAAAGGAATTGCCTTTAGCTGGTCTTTCAATGCGCAGATGAAAAATCTTCTCGTTTGATTAATCTGACCAACAAGTATGATCTACTTACTACCTTTTGCTATATAAAGTAATTTTGGCACATCCTTAATAAATACATCCAATACTCCGTCTGCAATTTTAACTGGCCCTTCAAAGCGAGTTGCGCCTGGTGTTGATGGAATAACAGCTGCCTTTTTAGCGAGTTCTTCAGCTTGTTCAAAATAACTGATACTATTGCTTTTACCCATTTCTAACTCCTGCAAACCTATGACAACAGATTCTAAAGCCTCTCCCCATATTGCCATCGCATCTAACCAAGGCCCAGCTTCACGGACAAAACCCTTATCGATTGTTCCTGAACGAATAATATCTGGAGCATTTCTAAATTCTTGAGCATGATTTACTAGACTTTTAATAGCCTGCGCACGGTCTTCTTTATTACCATACGAAAGGGCATCTCTAAACTGATCTAGAATTAACTTTAATGATGGTGCTTGCACTTGCCAAGGGTGAGTTCCAAATGTTGGGGCTAAGTGCTGGGTATCAAAAAACAGCAATAATGCTTGAGTGGTTTTTGGATTATTTCCAGCTAATTGACGCGCAGCAAATGTCCAAGTACGAGAAGCATCGTAATCTTGATCATTCCAGGCAAAAGCAGCCACTCCCGTTATGGCCACTCTACTAGCAGCTTCCTGATTCATTGGATTGGACAAAATGCCAGCAAGCTGTTTTGATAATCCTGCTTCCCTTCTATCGTATGGCGCTAAAAGAAGTCTTCCTTTAGATTCTGCATAGTCATTTACAGGATAATTATCCCAGAGCAATGTTGGTTTTCCAAAAACCTTAGTAGCTGCTTTTGCATCATTTATAGAAATTGATGGCGGAACGACATCAGTACCTGTCCATTGAACAACGATATCTTGATTTAAATTTTTACGCAATGCGGCTTTATATGGGGTTTCTTTAGCATCATAATACTCGGTGGGAACCATAATTAAATTTGGCGCCTCAGGATCTACTCCCTTGATATAGTCCTGCAATTTATTTAATAAGGATGATTGTGCCACAGCGGCAGCTTCGGGGCCCGATTTCCCAAAAGTGATCGAGTCTTGATTACAGTTCCATTTTTGATATTCAATATCATCTAATGCCAAATAAAAACTACGCACACCCACACTTCTTAAGGCATTTACCTTGTCTTTTAATAGATCAAAATCTGTTTTACATGAAAAACAAATCGTTGGACCAGGTGATATTGCATAAACAAAGTTGATATGATTATCGGTTGCAATCTTTGCTATACGACCAAGTTCTGATAATGTGTCTGCTGGATAAGGCTCTCTCCATCTATCTCTAGCATAAGGATCATCTTTTGGCGTATATACGTAGGTATTGGCTTTAACAGAGGATAAAAATAATAAATGTTGCTCGCGCTCTAGCATAGTCCAGGGTTTCCCGTAAAATCCTTCCACAGAACCTCGGATAGGCTGAGCTGGGTAATCTTGAATCAATAATGATGGAAAGAAAGCGTTTGTAATTAACTGTGCAAAGCTTTGTGTGGCATGAAATAGACCATGCGCATCATGCCCCATTAGTGAAATTAAAAATCCTTGATCTTTTTTTCCACTAGAAATTACGTAACCTTCTTTATGCGAATCTAAAATTCCTTTGTGATTGCTAATAAGAGCTTTTCCGTCTCCATTTTTGCTCTCTCCTAAAACTACTACTGTACCTCGAATTGACTTTGGAATCTTTTGGGTTGTATTTACATTCTTCACTCCTGCCTTGTTCAGCATCTTTACTACTGCAGTTTTAGTATACTCACTAACCTCTGGTAATGCGACTAAAGTAACGGCCTGTCCAAGAGGAAAGCTCTCGCCTTGAAGTTCCATAAACACAGGTGAGGGAAATATAGAGGGAAGGGTTGATACCGTAGCGGTTTCAAAATTCTTTTGCTGAGCATACCCAAATTTTAAACTTCCGCTTAAAATAACTGCCCCTAATAAACCATATATAATTCTTTTATTCATCATTAAATTAAGTTTAATTTGTACGCTAATTAATAGCATAAATTTCAAAAATAATATAATTCACCCATATAACTTCCTTGTATGTGATTTATTACATAATCAAACTCACCGTAAGTGCATCTTAAATTAAAATTGATTAGTATGACAACGATACCATAGATAGAGAATGAAAAGTTGCTTCATGCGCTTCTTTTGAGAAAGAAAAAAGAATCTAGCCAGTTCAAACTTTCTTTTTTAATGGGTCAACGTGAATAGATAGGACATATAATCAATCATATAGAATGGGGTGAAGAACTGAGTTTAATTAATTTATATAGATGCAAAGGAATTTAAGCAATTATAAACTTTATACCTTTTAGGGTATAAAAAAACGTAATACATAAATATTATACCCGATTTGGTATAAAAACAAGATTTTTCTTATATTAATATCAGAAAAGGTATAATTATGGATTCAATCAGACTATTTGTTAAACAAAAGCGTAAGGAGTTAAAGCTTACTCAAGAAGATTTAGCGCTGAATGCTGGAGTAGGGCTACGTTTTGTACGTGATTTGGAACAAGGAAAGAAGACACTTCGTTTAGATAAAGTAAATGATGTTCTTGCGCTATTTGGGAAGGAAGTAGGGGTTGAAGATAAAAGTAGAGAATAATGGCACGTCAAGCTAAAATATATTATCAAGATCAATTAGCAGGTTATCTTATTGAAGGTGATGGAGGGTATGTGTTCAAATATGAGAAGCAAGGACATATCCCAAACACAGCGCATAAAAAAAAGCGACTCTTTTGGAGTCGCTTTTTAGTAGCCCGTAGGGGAATCGAACCCCTGTTTCTAGAATGAAAATCTAACGTCCTAACCCCTAGACGAACGGGCCTTTTTGTGTTTCGGTGTGCAAATATAGAAAGTATATTTAATTTACCAAAATAAATATGATAAAATTATTTATTTCTCTAAAAATTGTATCTTTAGATACACAACAAACCAAACAACTTATTCATTGATGAACATTCAACCATATAAAAAGTCCATTTGGCTGTCCACCACAATGGCTTTGCTGACGGCAAATCTATTTGCACAGTCACCATCAAATATTGAAAATAAAATTTCAGTGCGCTGGGAAGTTCCGACAGGAAAAAGCCTAAAAAAGAATCCAACCTCTAAATTGATCATACAAAATAATGACAGCCAGCAACTGGCGCTCAAAGATTGGTCGCTATGGTTTAATTTTATCCGTGGAATAGATGCCAAATCTGTTGACTCCCGATTTAAATTGTCTCATCGTAATGGAGATCTTTTCCAGATCGAGTTTGCGAAAAGCAACCTCACATTAAAACCGAAAGATACCATCGAGATCAATTTCACGACACTAGGTGGCTTGATTAATTATACGGATGGTCCTATTGGTCTTTACATTAGCTATGACGACAAAGGGACTTATGCGGACATCAAAAAATATGATGCACAAAAAAACACATTTACACAGGAACAACAAAGAACTTACTTAGAACAGAAGTTTGCCAGTAATGCACTCCTTGCAAACGGTAAACAACAAGATATCTTACCCTTACCTGCAAAAATTACTGTTGACAGAACAAAATCTTTAAAACTGACCAATACGATTTCCATCAGTAATGATCCCGAATTTAATAATGAAACCGCATTATTCATTCAATTCCTGCAAGAACAAACGGCTGTAAAAGGTCAAAAGTCTCCAAACAGAGAAGCACAAATTAAAATCGTCAAGGAAACAGGATTTGCTGATGAAGCTTATGCTTTGAACATCGATAGCAAAGGAATTGAGATTAAAGCAAGTACTGCAACAGGAGTATTCTATGGCTTGCAATCCTTAAAGTCTTTACTTCCTGCTACAGATTGGAACAGCAAGAACAAAACATTAAATTTCCCGTATGCCCAGGTAAAAGATCAACCTCGTTTCCCATACCGTGGTTTTATGCTGGACATCGCCCGTAATTTCCATAGCAAAGCGGAGGTACTCCGTATCCTGGATGCGATGGCCCAATACAAACTCAATAAATTTCACTTTCATTTTATCGATGATGAAGGCTGGCGTTTAGAAATACCGGGACTACCTGAATTGACTGAGATAGGGAGTGTACGATCTGCCAACTATAAAGACGGGAATGCGATACAACCTGCCTATGGATCGGGCGCTGCAACTAAAGAGAAACAATACCTCAGCACGCAAGACTATATGGATATTTTGAAATATGCGGCCGCTAGACATATTGATGTGATCCCTGAAATTGAAACTCCAGGGCATGCACGTGCTGCGATAAAATCAATGGAAGCGCGATACCATAAACTAAAGAAAGCTGGAGATTTAAAAGCTGCTGAAGAATATGTATTACATGACCCAGAAGACAAGTCGATTTATAACTCAGCACAGAACTGGAATGACAATGTATTAAATCCGGCCTTACCTTCGTCATACCATTTTTTAAGTAAAGTCATCGATGAGATAAAAAAAATGCATGATCAAGCAGGTGTACCTTTAAAAGTGATCGATCTAGGTGGTGATGAAACTCCTGCTGGTGCATGGGAAAAGTCTCCTAAAATCGAGGCTTTTATGAAAGAAAATAATATCTCTTCTGTACATGATGTGTGGCCATATTACATCAACCGTATTAATGAATTGTGCCACTCCAAAGGTTTGATTATGTCGGGTTGGGAAGAAATGGGGATGAAAAATTTCGGAAAAGGAATGGATGTAAATCCTGCACTTGCAGATCATAGTATCAACTTAAATGTTTGGAACAACCTGATTGGTGGTGGACAGGAAGATTTGGCTTATCGCTTGGCAAATGCGGGCTACAAAGTTGTCTTTACTTCTGCTTATAACAACTATATGGATATGACCTGGGATCATAACTTTGCTGAACCTGGACACAGCTGGGTAGGCTTGGTTGACATCAATAAAACATACTCTTTTGCTCCGGAAAATTACTACATCAACCTTGTTAAAGACAATTCAGGAAATGATTTACCGAAAGATTTTGCAAAAAACAAAGTGCATCTGACTGAAAAAGGTAAAGCAAATTTCTTAGGTGTCAAAGCTGCTCTTTGGTCTGAAAAAATCAATAATGATATCCGTCTTGAGGAAATGATCTTTCCACGTTTATTGGCTGTTGCCGATCGTGGATGGGCTCCTGAACAAAGCTGGGAGAATGGCGAAAATTTTGACAGTCAGACTTATCAAAAAGGTTATGCTGCCTTTATGCAGAAGTTAGGAAACGATGAATTGAAGAAATTGGACAAATTAAATAAGGGATATCATTACCGAATTCCTGCTGTTGGAGTTAAACTGGAAAATGGAAAATTGGTAGCAAATACCGATTACCCCGGTTTCAAAATTTATTATACAGAAGATAATACTGAGCCGACTTTAAAATCAAAAGAATACAAAGGCGCGATTCCTCTTAACAATAAATCAACCTACAAGTTCAGAACAATCACACAAAACGGTGGTCTGGGTATTGTATCCACCTACTAAGGGTAGAGTTGATCTGATGCAAAAACAGGCATTAAGATGGTGGTCATTTACGTAGGATAATGCCAAACACAACTCTGAATTGCTAAATGTAAAACAAAGAGACCAGAAAGTTAAAAAATTCTGGTCTCTTTATTTTGAAAGGAATAACTTCAAAATGCCTATCCAATTTTATTCCGTTTTCATAATACTGCATTTGTTATGTTCATCGCTATTAACAGCTTATAGAGCGATATTTTTATTTTTTATCGACAGAGTATTTACCTGGACCGATAAATAAGAGTCCTAAAAACACACAGCATAATTCAATCGCATGGGATGCCCCTTTAATTCCATCTCCTTTACCAAGATGAAAAAGCGCGGCAACAATCATGGTAAATGCGAGAAAAAGTAAAGTCGGTCTCGTCCAAAGTCCTATCAATAGAAATAGTCCACCGACTCCTTCAGTGATGGCCGCCATAAATCCCCAGAAAACAGGTAAAAAATGGATGCCTAAAACTCCCATAGAACCGCCCAACTTCGTCCATGTCTCTACTCCCCCCATCATCTTTGGAAATCCATGAACAATCATCATCACGCCCAGTCCAACACGCATGATCAATAAACCGAAATCTTTGTATTTTCCTAAAGTTTGAAATATGGCCATAGTATTTAATCGATATATGTTAATGAAACCTTGTTTTTTGTTGTCTTTAATTTGACTTTCTTCCCAAAAACTAATGCATGATTGTCATCAATATGACCTGCAGGATAAGCAAATGCAATAGGAAAATCTGCTTCCCTTACTTTATCCATCACAATTTCAGATACAGATTGTCCAAATGAAGGATCAGCATCTTTCATCCCGGAAAAACCACCTACGATCAAACCCTTCAATTTTTTAAATTTACCAGCACGCTTCAGCGCCCATAACATCCGATCTACACTATAGAAAGTCTCACCTACATCTTCAATGAATAAGATCTTATCATCGTAATTGACATCTGACTCAGATGCTAACACAGATAGAAGAATAGCTAAATTTCCTCCAATAAGGATACCTTCAGCCTCTCCTGCTCGATTAGGGAATTCTTCTTGCTGATATGAATAGTCGACCGCATCTCCAAAAAGTGCAGCTTTCAGTGTTTCCAAAGAAGCGGCAGTACCAGCTTCAAAGGATTTGGGCATCTGTCCATGGATGGTCGGAATAGAAAATTGACCTTGGATATGACTGTGAAGTACCGTGATATCACTAAACCCAACAATCCATTTGGGCTGTTTTTTAAACCTCGAAAAGTCAAGCCGATCGATAATGCGCACACTACCATATCCACCGCGTGCTGCAAAAACAGCTTTGATCGATTGATCATCTAAAGCCCATTGCAGATCTTCAGCCCTTTGACGGTCATCTCCAGCAAATTGATGGTACGCCGCGGTGACAGTCTTGCCCACAAGCACCTCCAGACCCCAAGATTCTAATATTTTAACAGCTACATCTATATTTCCTCGAATAAAACTTGCAGGACAGACAATTGCGACTTTATCGCCTGCTTTAAGAAATTCAGGTATTTTCGTCATAATCTTTATTTTAATACCGCAAATTGAATTATCTTTGTCAAAGAAACAAACATTTGCTTTGTTTTTTTATTTCGCTAACAATTAATTTACTGTATAGCATTGAGTAATATATCCAAAAAACGTTACACCATTACATCTGCATTGCCTTATGCTAATGGTCCTTTGCATATTGGCCATTTGGCCGGCGCATATATCCCTGGCGACATTTTCGTGCGTTATTTACGCCTAAACGATAAAGACGTCGTATATGTCTGTGGTTCTGATGAACATGGAGCTGCCATTACCATACGTGCAAAAAAAGAAGGTATCACACCACAAGAAATCATTGATAAATACAATACTCAGATCAAAGAAAGCTTTGAAGAATTTGGTATTTCGTTCGATATCTATCACCGCACTTCCGAGCCTATCCACCATGCGTTGTCTCAAGAGTTCTTTTTGAATTTATATGAAAAAGGGGAATTCATCGAGAAGTTCTCAGAGCAATATTATGATGAAGATTTTAATCAATTTTTAGCAGATCGCTATATCGTAGGGACATGTCCAAATTGTAAGTCCGAAGGAGCATATGGGGATCAGTGCGAGAAATGTGGTACTTCATTAAGTCCGACAGATTTGATAAACCCAATATCGACTTTGAGTGGAAAAACTCCAGTATTAAGAAAAACGAAGCACTGGTACTTACCATTGGATAAATACCAACCTTGGTTAGAGAAATGGTTGATCGAAGGTAAAAAAGATGTTTTAAAATCAAATGTTTTTGGACAGTGTCAATCTTGGTTGAAATCAGGATTACAACCCCGTTCTATGACACGTGACTTGGACTGGGGAGTAGATGTTCCACTGAAAGAAGCGGCGGGCAAAAAACTATATGTATGGTTAGATGCTCCTATTGGCTACATCTCAGCGACAAAACAATGGGCTATAGACAACGGTAAAAACTGGGAAAATTATTGGAAAAAACAAGAAAATCCAGAAGATGATTCTTGCTTGATCCATTTTATTGGAAAAGACAATATCGTATTCCACTGTATTATCTTTCCTGCGATCTTACATGCTCATGGGGAGTATATTCTTCCAGACAATGTACCAGCAAACGAATTCTTAAATCTGGAAGGTGATAAATTATCGACTTCTCGTAATCATGCGGTATGGCTGCACGAGTATTTAGAAGAATTTCCTGGAAAACAAGATGAATTACGCTATGTATTAACTTCTATTCTTCCAGAGACATCTGATAGTGAATTTACATGGAAAGATTTCCAAGCGCGGGTGAACAATGAACTGGTTGCCATCTTTGGTAACTTTGTCAACCGTGTCATGGTGCTATCGCATAAATATTTTGACGGAAAAGTATTAAGTGGATCTCCTTTAAATGAAGTAGATCAAAATGTTTTTGCTGAATTGGCAAAGTTCCCGGATGCGATCACAGGTTCAATCCAACAATATCGTTTCCGTGAAGCATTAGCACAATTTATGAATGTGGCTCGACTAGGAAATAAATATCTGGCAGATGAGGAACCGTGGAAAGTCATCAAAACTGATGAAGAGCGTGTAAAAACAGTTTTAAATGTAGCGACTCAGATCGTTGCCAATTTAGCTGTTTTAGCGCAACCGTTTCTTCCTAAAACAGCGACTAAGCTGTTCGAGATGCTTGATTTTTCTCAGGTGAATTGGGCTGATGCAGGTAGGGCTGATTTGATTGCAGATGGGCATCAACTGAGTGAAGTACAATTATTGTTTGAAAAAATAACTGACGAGCAAGTCGAGTTTCAATTAAACAAATTGGCTGAAGCGAAAATCGCAAATGCAGCTGCAAATGTCAAAACAGAACCCGCTAAAGCAAATATTGCTTTTGAGGACTTTACAAAACTTGATATCCGTGTGGGTACGATCTTGGAAGCAGAGAAAGTAGCCAAAACGAAAAAGTTATTGAAAATAAAAATAGATACAGGTATAGATCAACGTACAGTAGTCTCTGGAATTGCAGAATTCTTCGCTCCAGAAGATATCATTGGTAAACAGGTATCGATACTGGTTAATCTTGAACCTCGAGACATCAAAGGAATCACTTCACAAGGGATGATCTTAATGGCAGAGGATGCGGATGGACGTTTGGATTTTGTCAATCCAACAACAGCCATTAAACCAGGCAGTACCATTAGATAATACTTTTTAAACAAGAAAAGGGAACTTAGCGTTCCCTTTTCTTGTTTAAAATAAAATGGCATTCAGCTTTTTATTAAACTCTTTTTCACCAAGCCAATCGTAAACGGAAGTTTTTAATTTGGCAATCACTGCTGCTTTCGGCTCTGCTACCACTTTCTTTTTCTTGGTCAGCACCTTGGATACTGGAGTATTGTTGAGCTCTACCTTGGTGGCAAACATATTGATATTCATACTAGGTATAGAAACTCCTAATATCATACCTGGTAGACCATGGATAAGTTCTGGTCCTGTAGGAACAGGGATCTGATTAGCGAAGAATGCAACGACATAGATGGAATCTTGAATAATTCCGTTTGCCCGGCGACAATCATATCCTGCAATATTACGATACTCATCCGTATATTTCCACTTCACTGTGGGCAATGAATCTTTCATTAATAACTCTTCATCACCGAAAGGCAACAACTTGAGGAAACTGTTTTCCTTAACGTTGATGTATGTTTTCGAGTCACTAATAAATGGACTATACCAAGACACATTGCGATAATTGGCAGGATACTCTTCTTGTATCGTTTCAAAAAGAGTTTCTTCATCGAAGAACTTCAAGCTATGGTGCGTAATCATCTCTACAGGTCCCGATTTGACCGCCTGCTCTATACTGATCTTATCCCAGGTACCCAAATCTGGCTTATTTAAATAATTGCGCTTCAGGTAGTTTTGTAAGTGAAATTTCCGCTCATATGTAATCGTTCCACTGCTCGGGAAAAAGGCATACTGTGCAGAGGCACTTGCCATAAAACAGACTAATAACAGCAATACTACAATATATTTTCTCATCTTATTTTCCTCCTTTCATAGTTGTAAAATTATAAATCACTTTCAACATGCCATAGCGATGCAACACTTCATTGCTGGACTGAATAAAGGATGTTCCACTTTGATACCGATTGATACCACTATTCTTATTTAAGATATCGTTGACAAAAAGTTGTGCTTCTAATGATTTATCTTTAAAGAACTTTTTAGATATATAACCATTCATATTGACAATATTGATCGATTCCAAGGTTTGGGTTGCGCTCTTATAATTTTGACGCCCCTCCAATGATATTTTAAAATCCTTTGGTAGATAATATGTTGCTCTACCAAACGTATTCATTTTGAAAGATGTTCTACTTAATTCCGGCTGTAAAGAAGAGCTTAGATTTTCAACCCCTGGACTAATTGATATATAAAAATCCATTTTATTAGCTTTAGAACGATTAAGCCCTATGCTAGGAGAGAGATTCAAACTTTCATTTTGATTTAGCTGAGGCTCTGTTCTACCGATTGATAAATAGCTGTACTGACTATAATAATCAATGTTAGCCCCAAGATTCAAATTTAATCCCCATTTTTTATGCAGTACAAATCGATATCCTGTACCCCCGTATATATTCCAGCTCGCCTTATCAACATTAACATATTTAATATCCTGCCTACCATCTGCATAATAGGTCACCCGACTCGATATATTGTCGATCCCTTGTGAACCATTTAAATACACATAGATACTTTGATCTTTAAGCTGCTTATAAGAATTAAATTCTAAAGAGTAATTATTATTAAAGCCGGCTTTTAAATCAAAATTATCTAAATACTGTACCAATTGCTGTGAGTTTTGTTTTAATGGCTCAATCTGCGTAAGTGAGGGTTGTACCGTTCTACCCGAATACCTAAAATAAATGCTTTTGCTTTTGGTTATTTTATAATTTCCAGAAAAACTTGGTCGAATAGACGTTTGATTACGTTGAAGTGTGGTCCCCAAATTATTATATGCTCGCTTCACATCCTCATAATCCAATTGATTACTCAAATTAACGGTCAGCTTACTATCCTTATAATTAAGAGAAGTATTCAATCCATTTTTTATACTCGTAAAATCAAAATCATTAAGGATGCGCTCATCTAATACCGTATATTCACCAGTGACGGGGTCTTGATCAAAAGATTGATTTAAGGTTTCTGATGTATTGTTAAGGAATGAATATCCGAGAGAAGCAGTTAACCTTTTAGACAAAGGTTCGGTAAACGTCATCGATGCCCCAAAGTTGGTATTTTTATTTTTATCACGCTTAAATTGATCAATTGTAGCCGTACTATCTTTCACCTTAAAATAGGTTCCTGAAAAATAATTTGTTTTACCATCGCTTTGATTAGTATTTGTATTTAGAGCTACAGTCAACGATCTTCTTTCTTTTTTAAAACGACGGGTGAGCAAAAGATCTATATTGAATCTCTCTTGATCGCTTTTTACTCTATTTCGAGCGTTCGTTTGAGTGATTGTATCCCCCTCTATCGTCTGCTGTCCACCAAATGTCTCAGAAAAATTATCGCGTTGTGATTTATTAAACCCCATCTTCACAGTCATGTCGGTCAAGGAATCTAATTTATAATCATAGCGCAGATTAGCAGCATTTACCCGGCTCTCATTATCAGAATTTGTTTTGGAATTGTCAATACGTGCTTGATCAGGAAGATTATTCTGTGCAAGGTAAGTACTCGTATTCGTGACATTAAGTTGATTGCGTTTGTAGTTAACATTGATCTTATGCTTATCATTGGCTGTTTTATCGGAATAACTAGCTCCAAAATTAAGTGCTTTTGGTACTCCACCTCCGTAATAATTACCATCAAATCCACCATCTGAACCATCGCCTCCCGAAATCATAATACCTCCGCCATCCATCATCTCGACATTACCAGATCCACCTACACCATATTTCTGACCATCTTCAAAGCCCAACCCCACCATACCGTCATTGGCTGAAATACCAAATACAGCAATCTTTTGATTACCACTAAATCTATTGGCCATCACTTTTCCACCATAATAATTATCGGTACCACCCCCTGCGGTAGCCTGTCCAAACATTCCCTTTTTGCTATCAGCCTTTAGTTTGATATCAATAGTCTGTGTCCGTTCACCATCATCGACACCTGTACGGTCAGCTAAATCTGATTTCTTTTCGTATACCTGCACTTTACTGACCATATCCGACCGGATATTTTTGGTGATGAGTGTTGGATCATCACCAAAAAACTCTTCGCCATCCAATAAAACTTTTTTCACTTCTTTTCCATTGGCCGTGATTTTTCCATTTGCGTCAATGGTCATACCTGGCAGAACCTTTAAAAGATCTTCCACTTTTGCATCCTTCTCTACTTTGAAGCTACCGGCATCATATTCTACTGTATCTCCTTTAATAACAATAGGAATGCGACCAGTTACTTGTGCTTCTTCTAACAGTAAAGCTGCTTTTGACAATTTAATAGGTCCAAAATCAATAGTCTCTTGACCTACCTTAATGTCCTTTACAAAATCAACATATTGAGGAAAAGATACAATAAATCGATACGATCCAGTATCTATTTTTGGAAAGCTAAAATCTCCGTTTTCTTTTGTTCTCACAAACTTTACTAGTACAGAGTCCTTAGCATTTAATAACACAACAGCAGCTTTTCCGAGTTTTCCCCCATCCTTCGAATCAACAATCTCTCCCGATATTTTTGTTTGTGCTTGCGCTGAATTGGTCATCATAAATGAGCACAGCAGTACTATGCTCCAATAGAGTTTGGCCATTAGGTTTGGTTTATAATTATTAAAAACTAAAGATATAGTTTAAATACGATTTAATCGTATGATTTTTGTTAAATTTTCGTTAAAAATAAAAAAGGTCGAATTAGTTGACTAATTCGACCTTTTTTATCATATGTTTAATTTAACTAGCGCTCTTCTGTTATGTCCAAGTTTAATTGTTTTTCTTTATTAATTAAACTCGCAACACTCGTATCGTTTAGTATTTGTAGCATCGCATTACGGACTTCGACAAAAGTATCCCGTATACCACAAGCATGTTCTGTAGTACATTCATCACACGAACGGTAAAAATTAAGACTCACACAAGGTAATAAAGCAATAGGGCCATCAATCAACCGCATCACCTGTGATAGATAAACATCTTCAGGTGCTTTATTCAGACTGTATCCACCGCCTGCGCCTTTCTTGCTATATAAAATTCCTGCATTACGCATTTCTAACAATATCTGTTCTAAAAATTTCTTCGGAATATTTTCTTCCTCCGCAATTTTTACGATCTGCATCGGATCTTTTCCGTAGTTCCTACCTAAAACCATTAAGGCTTTAATTGCATATTTTGTCTTTTTAGAAAGCATACTCTTAAATCAAATTTATCTACAAACTTAGATAAATTTGTTCTATTTACAATTTTAATTGCATTGTATATAAAAACAAATTTATTCGTTTGAGTGTTTTTTATCGGTGTCTGATGATTGTTTTTCAATTATCAGACACGGTTTGCTATTAATAAATATCGTGTAGCAGAACTTTAATAAATGTTATTTACCATATAGCACTAGAAGCAGTACTACTGCCCTAGCACTTCTACAATAGGTGTACCAATACTACCATTAGGCTCCATGACATGCAATAATGCCGCGAGTGTAGGTGCAATATCAGTTACGTTAACTGCTTTATTAGACACCCCATGCTTGATACCCCATCCCATAAATACTAGTGGTATATGAGAATCAAAACTCGACCAAGTACCATGTGTTGTACCTGTAGAACGAGGTGTACCGTCATACCATTGCGGTTCTACCACAATCTGAATAACACCACTACGTTTTATATTGTATCCATTTATAGCTTTTTCACGAATAGCCATTGGCGCCTGCAACGCATCTCCTTTTGACATATCAAATACAAATGCAACACCATCTTGTTTTTTCAAATACTTGATGATATCCGTTTTGATCGCTTCTTCATCAAGTTTTAAAGTTTCAATTTTTTCATTGTCCAAATGAACTTGGTAATTCATTAAACTTTTAACCAATTTTTCTTGACCAAATTTAGCTTTCAGATTTTCATTCAATGCCGTAATAATCTGTCTGCTTGGGAAATATCCACCATTTCCCTTCATATCCATAAAATAACGCGAATTATAAGATGCAGCATGATCCGCCGTTAGAAAGAATGTATAATTGCCAGCACCCACTGTCTTATCCAAATAATTGAAAAGATCAGCCAACTCATGATCCAGTTTTAAATAAATATCCTCAATCTCGACAGAAGAAAGCGAATAGCGGTGTCCCACGTAATCAGTTGCAGATAAACTGACACACAAAAAATCTGTGTTCTTGGTAGGATTATTACCCAGTTTTTCATGTTCAATCGCTGCTTTGGCTAAATCTAAAGTCAATGTATTGCCCATAGGTGTCGTTTTGATCAATTCATAACCTTCAGTCTCCATCAATTTGGATGTCGCCCGTGGTAATGTTGGACTCGCTTCACCAGCAAATTTTCCTTCATAAATATTATCATCGGCAATACTTGACGTATAGGTTGATAACGGATAAGAAGGTTTCCAATCCTGTTTTAAATATTTTTCAGCCAATTTTTTCTTATTAAAATCTGCTACCCAATTTGGCAATTTGTCCATGTAAAAATTACTGGTAATCCAATTACCAGATTTGGACTCAAACCAATAAGCAGCGTCAGCAAAATGACCTGCGGGCAAGATACCTCCACGATCTTTGATCGCAATACCAATCACTTTAGATTGAAAATTGGTTGCTAATTTCAGTTGATCTGTGATGGTAGAAGCAAGAAGATTACGAGGCGATTGTTTTCCTTCGGATTCCGTAGTCCCTACACCGATGACATTGTCATCTTGCGTACAATACATTGGTTTGCCCGTCTGCTCCATAATCCAATCATTACCAGCAATACCGTGAATCGCGGGTACCGATCCCGTGTAGACCGAGCTATGCCCAATTGCGGTATAAGTAGGGATATAGTTAATCAATGTGTTCTCACAAGAAAATCCTTCATTCAACAGTCTTTTGAAACCACCTTCACCATAACGTTCAGCAAATCGGTACAAATAATCCCAACGCATTTGGTCAACCATAAGACCAACGACTAATTTTGGACGTTCTGGCGACTGTGCAAAGGTTGTCAAACTACTCAACCCTACGCACATCATTATTAACATTTTTTTAATCATGTCTTTTATTTTGTTTAGGCTATAAATGTAAAATTAATTCGTTAAATGCGTTTGCAAATATTGCCCTGTATAAGAATCTTTACATTTGACTAAGTCTTCTGGTAGTCCTGCAAAAACTAATTTTCCTCCTTTATCACCACCTTCTGGACCGATATCAATAACCCAATCTGCGGATTTAATCATATCCATATTATGTTCGATAACCAAAATACTATTCCCCAAATTAATCAATGCCTCAAACGATTTCAATAGTTTTTTGATATCATGAAAATGAAGACCTGTTGTCGGTTCATCAAATATGAAGAGTGTTTTCTTGCTGTTGTTTCCTTTAATCAAAAACGACGCTAATTTGATCCGCTGTGCCTCACCTCCAGATAACGTACTGGAAGATTGTCCCAATTTTACATAGCCAAGACCAACATCTTGTAGAGGTTGTAGTTTGGATAAGATCTTAGGTTGATCGGAGAAGAATACAATAGCCTCATCGACACTTAATGCTAAAATGTCCGAGACAGATTTACTTTTATATTGAACATCAAGTACATGCTGTTTAAAACGTTTTCCATCACAAGCCTCACATGGCAATACAATGTCTGCCATAAACTGCATCTCGATCTTCACCTCGCCTTCACCTTGACAGACATCACAACGACCACCTTCTACGTTAAATGAAAATGCAGCAGGTTTCAGACCTTCGGCTTTGGCAGCTGGTAAATTTGAATATAGGGCTCTGACCTCATCCCATGCCTTCACGTACGTAACCGGGTTGGATCTAGAGGAACGACCGATCGGATTTTGATCGACCATTTCTATTTGTTCTACCTGCTCGATATCACCTTCAATACCGTCATAGACACCTGTTTGCTCACCAGAATAGTTTCCGATCGCTTTCTGTAAAGCCGGATATAAGATTCTTTTTACTAAAGATGTTTTTCCAGAACCTGAAACACCAGTAACAACAGTAAAATTGTTCAAAGGAAAAGTAACATCGATGCCTTGTAGATTATTTTCATGTGCACCTTTAACGGTAATGGAATTATTCCAAGACCGTCTTTTGGTAGGAATAGTGATGTTTTCCTGACCACTGAGATACTTTCCGGTTAAACTTCTTTTATCTTTAAGGATCTCGTTGTAATGCCCCGCAAAAACCAATTCTCCACCATTCACTCCCGCTTCCGGACCGATATCAATCAAATAATCGGCTGCTTCCATCATTTCTTGCTCATGCTCCACTACAATAACGGTATTTCCAATATCACGTAGTGATTTCAATACCCCGATAAGCCTTTGTGTGTCGCGTGGATGTAAACCAATACTTGGCTCATCCAATACGTAGATCGAGCCGACTAATGAACTCCCTAATGAAGTGGCTAAGTTGATCCGTTGAGATTCACCTCCGGAAAGCGAATTAGAAAGACGGTTGAGCGTCAGATAACTTAAACCAACATCACATAAAAACTGCAACCTACTTTCAATTTCTGACAACAAGCGTTTCGCAATCAAAAGGTCATTTCCTTTTAGTTCTAATCTTTGAAAGAATTCCAAAGCTTTATCCAAAGGCATCAAAACGATATCCGTGATGGACTGATCGCCAACTTTAACATAAGTAGCATCATGA
Organism: Sphingobacterium sp. UBA6320; assembly: GCF_002440335.1. Taxonomy (NCBI): domain Bacteria; kingdom Pseudomonadati; phylum Bacteroidota; class Sphingobacteriia; order Sphingobacteriales; family Sphingobacteriaceae; genus Sphingobacterium; species Sphingobacterium sp. UBA6320. The sequence goes on from NZ_DJTA01000030.1 coordinate 31,564, forward strand.
CGGAGACGCGAACCATGGCACTCGGGACAATCTGTTTTACCACGATACCGTGATAACATGACGCGATATTGAATCTTATAAGTCTGCTCTTCAAGTTCTTTGAAAAATTGATTTAAACCCGCAAAATATTTATTTCCTGTCCAAAGAATTTTCTTTTGTGCTGCTGTTAGATCGGAATAGGAACGATGTATCGGGAAGTCAAATTTTAAAGAAACTTTGATCAATGCTTGCAGCCATTCTCCCATCTTCTCACCTCTCCAAGGTGCGATTGCACCATCGTATACGGATCGGCTTTTATCAGGGATAACGAGATCTGGATCAATACCAATAACCTTACCGTAACCTTCACAACGACGACAGGCCCCATATGGGTTATTGAAACTAAAGAAATTGGCGGTTGGTTCTTCAAATAAAATACCATCCAATTCAAAGCGATCGGAGAAATGATGCAATTCACCTTCGACATCAATTGAACAATTTCCTTTTCCTTCAAATAAAGCCGTCTGAATGGAATCTGAAAGGCGGTTTAACGTATCATCATCCGATTCGATGCGAACACGGTCTGTAACAATCTCGATCTCTCCTTCTTTAATACTTTTATTTTCGACCTTCTTATTGTCGATAATACTCTCTATTTTCTGCAATTCACCTTGATACTTGATCCTCACAAAACCCTTTTGCAATAATAAAGAGAGCTCTTCTTTCAATTTCCGATCATTGGTCGGTATTAAAGGTGCATAAATCGTAATGGAAGTTCCTTCTTCTAAAGAAGTAGCAAAATCAACAATACTCGAAACCGTATCTTTTGTCACGAGTTGTCCGGATACGGGAGAATAGGTCTTCCCGATACGTGCATATAATAGTTTCAGATAATCGTAGATTTCTGTCGAGGTACCGACGGTAGAACGTGGATTGCTGGTAATCACCCGTTGTTCGATTGCAATCGCTGGAGCAATACCTTTGATGTTGTCTACTTCAGGTTTGTTCATCCTTCCCATAAACTGGCGGGCATAAGACGATAGACTCTCGACATAACGACGCTGTCCCTCTGCATACAAAGTATCAAAAGCTAAAGAAGATTTTCCCGAGCCTGACATACCTGTTATAACAACCAGCTTATTTTTGGGGATATCGACATCAATATTCTTTAAATTATTGACTTTTGCCCCTTTTATTTGAATATAATTTTTCGGACTATTATCCTGTGTCTTCGCCATTTATAAATTCCAATCTAATTTGTTTCAATCTGACATACAGATAAAAACAAAAATAAGGATTTAAAAATCCTTATTAATAATATGGACTAAGAAAAGCCCAATATTTTACAAATTCTTAATAAAAAAGTTATTCTATAATTCCTTTTTTCATTTGTTCAACCGCATAATTGACTGCTCTTGCAGTTAATGCCATGTAAGTCAATGATGGATTTTGGGTACCTGTCGACACCATAGAGGCTCCGTCGGTCACAAAAACATTAGGACATTGATGCATTTGGTTCCATTTATTTAAAATGGAGGTTTTAGGATTCAAACCCATCCTCGCTCCTCCCATTTCATGGATATCCAACCCAGGGTTCTGGCCACTGTCATGAGTCAAGATATCTTTTGCTCCGCAAGCCTCTAACATTTCTGCTCCCTGTTGAAAGAAATCATCCCGGGATTTAAAATCATTTTCAGCATATGCTATTGCCGTAATAACCTGTGGGATGCCATATTTATCTGTTTTATCAAGACTTAATCGGATATGGTTTTTTTCTTGTGGAATAGTCTCGCCCTGCATCATCATACCAATTTTCCATCCTCCCAAAGTGCATAACTCATCTTTAAAAGCTCCTCCCACTTGATCTTCTAATTCAACGGCAGAGGATCGACCTCGATGCGCACCGAAAAATGAAGCATATCCTCGTAAAAAATCCATCTCCTGTCTTGCAACATTTCTAAAATTAGGTATGATCGGTTGTGTTGGTCTTCTTCCATAATAATAGCTGTCCTCAAAACCTTCAAAAGTAGCACTAAGTGATCCTAAATAGTTGTGGAAAGCAATATATTTACCCAAAATACCACTATCATTACCAATTCCCTGAGGAAATCTTTTCGAAGTAGAGTTCAACAAAATTTGGTTTGTTGCTATCGTAGAAGCATTTACAAAGATTACTTTAGCATAAAATTCTAGACTTTTATTGGTTTCGGAATCGATGACGCGAACTCCCACTGCTTTCCCTAACTGATCATCATAAATTACAGAATCAACAACAGAATGGGGTCTTAGCGTAAGATTACCTGTTTTCTGAGCCCAAGGTAAGGTTGATGCATTGGAACTAAAATATCCACCAAAAGGACAACCTCGCTGACAGAGATTTCGAGCTTGACATGATGTTCGACCTTGATCGATATGTATCTGTTTTGGTTTGGTGAGATGGGCACATCTTCCGGCAATGACGTAACGGTCAGAATATTTATTTTGGATGTTTCGCTGAATCTCTAATTCCACTTGATTCATCTCCCATGCTGGCAAAAAATCACCGTCTGGCATCGCATCAATTCCATCTAAATTACCTGAAATTCCGACAAATTTCTCCACATAACTATACCAAGGTGCTATATCGGCATAGCGAATAGGCCAATCGACAGCAAAACCATCCCTCGCTGGACCTTCAAAATCATATGCCGACCATCTTTGTGTTTGCTTGGCCCAAGTTAACGATTTACCACCTACTTGATAACCTCTTATCCAATCAAAAGGCTTCTCCTGAATGTAAGGCTGTTCATCATCAGAAGTGAAAAAATGCTTCGCATCTTCTTTGTAAGCATAACATTTTGACGCGATTGGATTTTTTTCTCTTTCTTTTAACGGCAATTGATTGATATGCTCTAATTGCCAAGGATCCATATAAGCGGTAGGGTAATCTTTAATATGTTTGACGTCTCTCCCCCGTTCCAACACTAATGTTTTTAACCCTTTTTCACAGAATTCCTTTGCAGCCCATCCTCCAGAAATTCCAGAGCCAATTACAATAGCATCAAAATAATTATTTTTTTTCATTTATAAATTTAGGTAGTGGTTGATTTTAAAGGTATATAATCTCTACACTATATCCTAAACAAATCCAAATCTAATGAATAAATATAAATCTGTAAATCAGTATAATCTATAAAAAATTCTGTCGCAATAAAAACTTGTAAGTAATACGCCGTTTATATTTCAAGAGAAGATCGTATGATCATGCTCTGTAATGTAATATTATAAAAAATTTAAATCAGAGGTTTTAATTTTTTTTTATTTAATATGGTCCTAATATGTTGCATTACCTAATACCCAACTCCAGTTCTCCTTGGCTGCCTAATAGGCGGCCATACACCCGGTTTGCCGTCACGTCCTACAGGAAGCACACGTTGTTCACGATTGACCAATTGAGGCTCTTCTGAGGCTTTATAAGTCATCACAGCAGTCAGAATAACATTATATTTCAAATCATCAAACACGAGCTTATCATAGGTATCCAAATTGGTATGCCAAGTATTACTGAAATAACCCCAAGATAAAGAGCTCAACATAAATGCAGGAACTCCTGCAGCGACAAATGAAGAGTGATCAGATCCGCCTCCGCCTGGAGATCCAGGAAATTCAGTTTTAATATCTTTGGTAACCGCGTTTGGTACAGCTGCCATCCAACGCGACATAAAGTCATAGGCGTGCACAAAACCAGAGCCGTTGATTCGCTCTACACGACCGGTACCATTATCCAGATTGAAAACTGCCTGCGTATTTTCTACGATTTCAGGATTGTCCAATACAAATGAACGAGAACCATTCAATCCTTGTTCTTCACTTCCCCATAAACCGATTAAAATAGTTCGCTTGGGATTAGGTAAGATTTTTTTTAAAATACGCGCCACTTCCATCATAGCAATAGTTCCAGTTCCATTATCTGTAGCACCAGAGCCACCCTCCCAAGAATCAAGATGCGCAGAAAGGATTACATATTCATTTGGAAACTCAGTTCCTTTAATTTCAGCAATGGTATTAAAGGAGGGCACATTTCCCAAATCTTTTGAAGCTGTTTCAACACTGATCTTGGGTTTAATTCCCTTTTCAGCAAGACGGTATAACATGCCATAATCTTCTAATGAGATATCCAAAGAAGGAACTTTATAGGATCTGGCACCAAATATTTTGTTAGCACCAAATTCTTTTGACCAATTGCTGGTCAGTATTCCTGCTGCCCCTGCCTCTTCTAATAGGGAAGGAATAGTATTAGCTGATACACCAGAAGCTTGAATACGATTGTTCCACAGTACAGTTAAAGAATCTCGAGATCTGTTCATCTTTTCAATAGATTCCTTTGTGCCAAACTCAGCCCAATTATGATCTGGACGACCAGTAGGTTGGGGCATTGAAATCATCACAAACTTTCCCTTAACAGCAGGCAACCAATTTCGAAATGATATAGAATCCTTGACATCTGGTATAGCAATTACTTCCCCTTGTACCGTTTTACCCTTTGTACTAGGGCTCCACGCTAACTGTGTCCCTGCTAGTGACTTCACTCTTGGAGTTACCATATCAATGTGCGAAATACCTCGTTCCCATCCCCTCCATTCTCCAAACTTTTGATTCTTAGCGGAGATACCCCAGCTTTCAAATTTTGCCAATGCCCATTCATTAGCACGGGTCATACCAGGTGTACCCACTAATCGCGGCCCCACCACATCCAACAGTTCAAAAGCAAGTGATTCTAATTGCGAATGATCATTGGCTTCGGTAACAATTTTTTGTACAATAGGCTCTAACACCTGCTTATCTTGTTGAAAACGGCCTTGGGAAAATCCATTTTCCACCAGTACAAAGCTTAAAACTAAGGCACAACATAAGACTCTTTTTGATAAAATATATGTGAAATTACTTCTTTTCATAAAAATTTATTGTGTAGGTTTTATTTAATACGGTTTAATAAAAATCGAAATTTATATTGACAATAGCTAGTTTGCATTCATATTATTACAAAAGCATTAACCATACCCAATACATCAATTTTCCAAAATGTTGAAACAACGATGAAACGGATTTAGCATGATCTCCATATTTTATGGATAAAAAACTACCATTATACTTGCCCCCATCATGATAAATGCCTAAGCAGACTGAGGAATTACAAAAAAAAAGCCTCCGATAAATCGGAGGCTTCCTAATATTTAGATTCTAATATGTTATTAGAATTTTTTGTTCACTTTACGTTCACCTTCAGTTAAGTAAATCTTACGTAAACGGATAGATTGAGGAGTAACCTCGATATACTCGTCACCTTGGATATACTCCATTGATTCTTCTAAAGAGAATTTGATCGCTGGTGCAATACGAGTGTTATCATCTGTACCAGATGCACGCATGTTAGTCAATTGTTTCGCTTTAACGATATTGATTGTTAAATCGTTATCACGGATATGCTCTCCTAAGATTTGTCCTTCATAGATATCCACTCCTGGATCAACGAAGAATTTACCACGATCTTGCAATTTATCGATCGAGTAAGCTGTTGTAGTACCTTTATCTAAAGAGATCAATACACCATGTTGACGTCCAGGGATTGTACCTTTCCAAGGCTCGTAACCTTTCAAACGGTGCGCCATAACAGCTTCACCAGCAGTAGCAGTCAATACGTTGTTACGTAAACCGATGATACCACGAGAAGGGATCTCGAACTCTAAGTGTTGCATTTCACCTTTAGTCTCCATAATCAATAACTCACCTTTACGTTGTGTTACCAATTCAATTACTTTACCAGAAACTTCAGCAGGAACATCAACGACCAATACTTCAATTGGCTCACATTTCTTGCCGTCAATTTCTTTCAAGATAACTTGTGGTTGACCTACTTGCAATTCATAACCTTCGCGACGCATTGTTTCGATCAATACAGATAAATGGAGAATACCACGTCCATATACTAACCAAGCATCAGGAGAATCAGTAGGAACTACGCGTAACGCTAAGTTTTTCTCTAATTCTTTTTGTAAACGATCATGGATGTGACGAGAAGTAACTAATTTACCTTCTTTACCAAAGAAAGGAGAGTTATTAATCGTGAACAACATGTTCATCGTAGGCTCATCGATATGGATAACCTCTAATTGCTCTGGGTTTTCAAAATCAGCAATTGTATCACCGATATCAAAACCTTCGATACCAACTACAGCACAGATATCACCACAAGCAACTTCAGTAACACGACGACGACCTAATCCTTCAAATGTATGTAACTCTTTCACACGAGATTTTACGATTTTACCATCGCGTTTCATCAGTGAAATAGGTTGATTTTCTTTGATTGTTCCACGTGCAACACGACCAATAGCAATACGACCTACGAAAGTAGAGTAATCTAACGATGTGATTTGCATTTGTAACGTTCCTTCGTAAAAAGGAGATGGTGGGAAGTGAGAGATGATTGCATCTAATAATTCAGATACATCTTCTTTTGGCTCTTTCCAATCTGTTGACATCCAACCATTTTTAGAAGAACCGTATAATACTGGAAATGCCAATTGCTCTTCAGTAGCATCTAAGCTAAAGAATAAATCAAATACATTCTCATATACTTCTTCAGGACGACAGTTTTCTTTATCAACTTTATTGACAACAACTAAAGGCTTCAAACCCAATGCTAAAGCTTTTTGTGTAACGAAACGTGTTTGAGGCATAGGGCCTTCAAAAGCATCTACTAATAACACAACACCATCAGCCATTTTCAAGACACGCTCAACCTCACCACCGAAATCGGCGTGACCAGGAGTGTCAATAACGTTGATTTTTACACCTTTGTATTGAACAGAAACGTTTTTAGCAACGATTGTAATACCGCGTTCACGCTCTAGATCATTGTTATCTAGAATTAAATCACCTGTACCATCATTATCTCTAAAAAGATTTGTGAAGTGTAAGATTTTGTCTACCAACGTAGTTTTACCGTGATCGACGTGAGCGATAATCGCTATATTTCTAATATTTTGCATCCAGCAAGTAAATTTGTTTTAAATTCAGGGTGCAAAGATAAGTATTTTGCACCATAAATTCATATAACTATGTGTATTTTATTTGATTACACCTAAATCTTTTCCAACTTTCGTGAATGCAGCTATTGCTTTATCCAAATGACTAAGCTCATGACCTGCTGAAATTTGGACACGAATGCGCGCTTTTCCTTGTGGAACCACTGGGTAATAGAAACCAATTACATAAATTCCTTCAGCCAGCATTCTTGTTGCAAATTTTTGAGCCAATTTTGCATCATACAACATTACAGGGACAATAGGATGGAATCCAGGCTTAATATCAAAACCTGCTGCTGTCATTTTTTCACGGAAATATACCGTATTTGATTCTAATTTATCACGTAAGTCTGTCGTCTCGCTCAACATATCCAATACCGCGACAGAAGCTCCCGCGATCGCTGGTGCTAATGTATTAGAAAATAAATAGGGACGAGAACGCTGACGCAACATATCAATGATTTCTTTACGACCAGATGTAAAACCACCAGATGCTCCACCCAATGCTTTACCCAATGTTCCAGTAATGATATCAACGCGATCAATTACATGGTATAATTCATGAGTTCCACGGCCTGTTTTTCCAACAAAACCAGTACAATGTGATTCATCGATCATCACCAATGCTTCGTACTTATCTGCGAGATCACAGATGTGATCTAAGGGCGCTACTGATCCATCCATAGAAAAGGCACCATCAGTCACAATAATACGATGACGTGCTCCAGAAGCAGCTTGTAATTGCGCTTCCAAATCTGCCATATCTGCATTTTTATAACGGAAACGCTGTGCTTTACATAAACGAACACCATCAATGATTGAAGCATGATTCAATTCATCAGAAATAATCGCATCTTCAGCTCCAAATAATGGCTCAAAAACACCGCCATTAGCATCAAATGCCGCTGCATATAAAATGGTATCTTCTGTTCCTAAAAATTGAGAAATTTTTGCCTCCAACTCTTTGTGAATATCCTGTGTTCCACAAATGAAACGTACTGAAGACATACCATAGCCATGTGAATCAATTGCTCTTTTTGCAGCTTCTGTCACTTTGGGATGTGATGATAATCCTAAATAGTTATTTGCACAAAAATTGATGACATCTTCACCAGTGCTCACTTTAATATCAGCACCTTGGGGCGTAGTAATTACGCGTTCTTCTTTATACAAACCAGCTTCTTTGATAGCTGCTAATTCTTTCTGCAACGCAGGTTGAAGAGTTTTATACATAATAATTCAAAATTTTATACAATAATAAGATTTTAAAAGAGTATTTACTCCACGTATAAATGAAGTTTATGTTATTAATGCCTCAATAGCATGTGAAACCGTTTGCACAAATTTCATTATTCATAACGCAAAGCTTCCACAGGATCTAATTTTGATGCTTTAGAAGCGGGATAATAACCTGAGAGCATTCCAACAAGGATACAGACAGTAAAACCTAATATAATCCAGTTCCATGGAACAATAAAAGAAGCCCCTAATTGTAATGCCAAGACATTCCCTATGACGATACCCAACAGAATACCTGCTGCTCCACCGATCAGGCAGATGACGACCGCTTCGATTAAAAATTGTTTTCGTATCACAGAGGGTGTAGCTCCAATTGCTTTACGTATACCGATCTCACGTGTGCGCTCAGTAACAGATACCAACATAATATTCATCAAACCAATGGAGGCACCTATTAATGTAATCAATGCAATAACTACCGCTCCCATCGTTACAATCACCATATTTTGCAATAAAATCTGGGCAACTGCGTCTGATTTCGTGATCTCAAAATCGGATGCCTGTTTGGCTGTCAATCCTCTAATATTTCGAAAAGCAATGGTCGCCTCTCCGACAGCAGCTTCCAACCGAATAGGATCATTGGCCGATACCGTAATGGTATAAGAAGGGTTCTGCCCACCCATTACTGTCCTTGCTTTTAGCAAAGGAATAAGACAGGCTTTATCGGCACCCATGCCTGCACTAGACCCCTTACTTTTCAATACCCCGATCACCTGGTAGCGAACGCCACCGATCGTCATAAATTCTCCGATGGGGTTGATTGTTCCTTTAAATAATTTTTGATAGATCTCGTCACCAATCATGACGACGGAGCTACCATTATAAACCTCACGATTAGTGAAATTACGACCTAATGCGACACTATATCCAGATGTTTTTAGGTAGGATTCATCTGAACCGATCACACCAATATTAGGATTTGTTTTTTCTGATTTATATTTTGCTGTTGCAGCCCAAGAAACATTGACGCTAATCGAAGTAACCGCATCAAATTTAAATGCCTCTTTAAAACTGGCAGCTTCACGATAGGTAATGGAAGAGTATACCTTTGACTGCTCCCCACTATTACCGATCCGTACATTTAAACCACGGTTTCGGATATTGAAGGAGTTAGAGCCCATTGAAGAAAAAGAATCTGTCAGCGAGGACTTAATGGCGTCTATGGATGTAAGCACGCCAATCAGAGCAGTGATACCGATCGCAATAATGAGTGCCGTCAAAAATGTCCGCAGCTTATTGCTCACAATAGATTGCAAAGCAAGCTTTATATTCTCTGAATAGGACATCTTAACAGCCATAGCAATTGTATTGTTAGTATTTAGATTGCTGAAATTACTGCTATTAAATTAATTATACAATGTTTTTAAAAAATTAAGACCTCAAAAAAGAAAAGCGCCCTTAAAAAGTGACGCTTTTCTTTTTTACCTAAAGTATTAATTAATCTTTTTCCAAGTTTCTGTCCGCCCAAATAAGCTCACCCCAACATAACCACGTATATCGAGCTTATCTGCTCCTTGTAGTGTCATCTTACAGCTATATGTTTTTCCAGATTTTGGATCATAGATTTTACCATCCACAAAAGAATTTCCGTCTTTCGAAAAATTAGTTAAGATTTCCAATCCTTGAATCTGTCTACTTTGTAAGCTTTTTTCAGGATTTTTCACATCCTTTTTGAGATTTCCATGAGCATCATTAGGTTCCTTCAACCAATATAGTTTACCATAATACTTATCACCTTTTTTATAGATTTCGATTCTTCCTTCCCCACTAGGGTTTTGCCATTTACCAATAATAGGATCAGATTGGGCAAAAATTGCTACTGATGTAAAGACCATCATGAGCATCATAATTATTTTTTTCATACTGTCTATATTATAATTGTTTATGTGAATTTACGAAAAATATATTATGCCTGCATAACATAATGAAATTAAATATGATCAGCCTAATATTAGGAAAACATTTTTATAAACTACAATCAATAATCATGATATCCTATTGTTTCTTATTTGGCACCGCATTTGTTATAAATTTGTCAGGAATTAACTAAAATTATAACTATCATGAAATTCATTATTAGCCTACTTATTACAGGTGTAGTGATTGCAATAGCAGCCTACATTTCACCGGGAGTACATGTTGCTAGCTTTCTTTGGGCTATCATTACAGGTCTTGTTATTGGATTTGTTAATGCAACAGTTGGTTCTATTTTAAGATTGTTCACCTTTCCATTAAATTGGTTGACTTTGGGTCTGGTTTCTTTTATCATTACTGTTCTTATGATTTTATTAACCGATTCCCTATTAGGTTCCAAATTTGATGTGTCAGGTTTTTGGACAGCAGCACTCTTTGCTATTGTTGTAGCTGTACTTGAAATGATCATTGGAAATATTTTCCCAAGTAAAGCTGATTAGAAATTAAATGTTTTCAACATACAAAAAGCCAATCGATTACGATTGGCTTTTTGTATTCATATAGGAAGTATTTCATTTTTTATTTAATCTCCCCCATCTAGAAGGTAAAATCACCCGATCACAATCTCTCCGGCTATTCATTAGGAAAATATTTTTTAATCAGAAATACTTAATTCGCGTCCCACCATACCCTATTGGTCAAAACTCCATTGTCTCCCTGGCTCACTACATTTTGGTTATTCGTATTGATCTCTGTTTCAGGATACATAAAACGCAATGGATACCCATTAGGTACTGGAGAAGACACGGAGTTAGGAAAGTTAGGATATCCCAGTCTTCTAAAATCATTCCATGATTGAATGTTATTAATATTATTTAAGGATAACCATTTCTGTGTGATAATACGCTCGATCTTGTTCGTCGCAGACGCATAATTCACATTAGTCTGATTGATATAAGATTGTATATTATAATGAGTAACATTGAATAAATAATTAAACGATGCTTGTATACCACTTTGATACAACTGACTTGCTATACCTGTTATCCAATCTCTTTCAACCGCTTCTGCACGTAAGAAATTAGATTCTGCCAAAGAGATTAGAACAATAGACTGATTGAAAGATTTAATGATTCCAGCGGGTTGATTTCCATTTTCATTTGGTCCTTTTAAAGCTGAAGTATTAACTGCTGCATATTCATCTTTTATCATATTTTCACCGAAAATAACCCCTTTAAAATCTCCATTTATGCTCACATAATTTTGCCCCAATCGCGGATCATTGAACTCTTTATATTTTCCAATAAGATATTGACTAGGACGTATATTCGCATAATTAGCTACAGCCACTCCAGAATTATTACGATAGTAGGTTTCGTAAAATGGATTTATCTTCGAAGCTGTATTCAAGAAACCTGGATTTACACTAGCATCTTCTTCTAAAAAACCAGAACCTTCCTGTACAATTTTAGCGATTTCCTCAGTAATATAGGATGCTTGACTAGCAACTTCAGACTGTCTTAACAACGCTCTTAATTTCAGCGTATTTCCAAATTTTGCCCATTTCGTTTTATTCCCTTTGAATAATACATCATCATTTGCCGGAAGCAAAGACGCAACTTTAATGGATTCTATACCTTGAGTAATCAGATCTATAGATTTTTTGTACACATCTTTTCCAGATTCATAGCTTGGGTGCAAAATCGCAGATCCTTTTAAGGCATCCTCATAAGGCACATTATTATAGAAATCAACAAGGATAAAGAAGTGGTAGCCCATCATAATCTTGGCTATTCCTGAATAAAATTGAGCATCTTCTATTTCCGCTTGTTCTAATATTTCTTTATAATAAAACAGATTATTATATGTCGATTCCCAAACGGCTAATCCATCACGAGTATCTCTAATGGCTGGACCATTATACATTTTAAGAGATCCGAAAGAACTAATTCCTTCATTTGAAGTACCCCAATATCCTCCCCAAAGACCACCGATCAGGTTTAATTGAGTAGCTTCATAGGCAGCTGATGTCACCAATGCCGCAGGAAGTTTGGCATTCAAACTTAAGTTTTCCTTAATTGGTGAATTCGGATTAACATTTACATCTAAAAAATCTTTGCAAGAGGTCGATGCGAATAATAAAAAACTCATCAACCCTATCTTTATCATGTTGTATTTCATTATCGTATTTTTAAAAAGTCATATTAATATTGAATCCCATTGATCGCGAAGTTGGGATTTGTCTAAAACTAGAATAACCGTCCGTTTGATTATACAGTGCTTCGGGATCACCAATTTTATTGGAAGAATGTCTAATGATGAACAAGTTGTTACCAACAAAACCTATACTTGCTTTTTTAAACAATTTTTGTCCTGCTAAAAACTTTGCTGGCAAATCATATCCAACATAAAGCTCTCTTAATTTCAAATAGTCAGCTTTTGCAGCAGTAGTTGTCTGGATATTGCCATAAGCAGTCCACCAAGCTTTGTCACCTTTTGAATATACATCGGTATTGTCCACAATACTTCCATCAGCAAGGCGAATCATCGAATTAGGCATGATAAACGGTTGTCTATCATATTTCACCGTCTCTATATGTGTTCCAGCCGCATACATTCTTGGAAATACTTCTGAGTACATCCAGCTTCCTAATCTTGAATCTATTTGAAAACCTAGAGTAAATGACTGATAAGACAGTTTTGTGGAAAAACCAAAAAGATATGGAGGAACCATCGTACCCAATACAACCTCTTCATCTGAAGGAATAACGTTTCCATCCTTATCTAGCACTATTTTACCATCTTCTTTCAAAAAGTCGGTCATGCGAAGTGTTGGATACTGATGATCCTTTAGAGCATATGCTTGTCTAAAGATGTTAAATTCATCCCCTGCAAATAGATTTTTGGCTTTAGTATCTGTGTAACTAAAATTAAAGCCTAAATCTAACTTCAATTTATCATTTTTAATTACAGTTCCATTGATCATAACTTCGAGAGTTTTATTGATCATTTGTCCTGCATTGACTATGGTAGAATTAAAACCTGTTGCACTTGATATGCCCGCATTAAAAATCTGTCCATCAGAATCGGAATGTGCATAAGCAATATCAGTACTTAATCTATTATTAAAGAATCCAAGTTGAAGTCCGACTTCATAAGACTTTACAAACTCGGGTTTAATTAACAAATTAGGTTCTGAAAGAGAAGGCGTAAATCCAACCAAACTTCCATAGGGAAATCCTGCAGTCTGACTATAGGTTAGATTTAATCTATAAGGATCCAATGTAACGTTGCCCGTCTTATTGTAAGATGAATAAACTCGTCCATAATTTAATACCCTGTTATTCTTCAGACTTTCGATTGCATCTGTAAACACAAAAGAAGAACTTATCCCTGGTGAGAAGTAACTATTATTATTGGGATCGAGAACAGAAACTTTATCATTTCTTCCTGTCAAAGTCAAAAACAAATAATTTTTATAACCCGCGGTAAACTCTCCATATGTTGCCAATGAACGGTATTTTGTTATTGTAGAACCTCCAGTTAACTCTCCAGTTCTAGACCCCTGATTATAGATATCTTCAAACAATAAGTTGGATGCACTTACATTTATCTGTTTTCTGTCGTCCATTCTGACATTTTGACCAACCAATAATTTAGTAGAGAAGTCACCAAAATCCTTATGGAAATTCAATATCAAATCATTATTGAATCTTGTAAATCCAGAATGGGTATCATTCACAGATCCATTGATATTCCTTGTTGCTACGCTTGATGTTAATTTCCGATTTGTCACACGTCCTGGCTCAGACTGGAAATAGAGACCTGTTCTGTAAGTTGCATCAAACCAATCTGCAAATTCATAATTAAATTCTAATTTTGAGTTTAAAGTATGTTGATCCGATGTATTTCTATTATTATCAGCCATGAAAATTGGGTTTCTCGTACTTGCAACTGGGTTGTACCAATTTAAGGGGTGATTTGGAGAACTTGGATCTTCCCAATTTCTAGCGTCTTTATAATCGATGTTTGCAGGCTGAGTATAAGCAGAAAGCCAAGGACCGTCACTTGTTGTATTGTTCTTGAAAAATACATAATTTACATTAAACGATGTATTCAGTCTATTAAAACGACGAGAACCATTAAATCGAGCTCCGGTACGACTGGATTTATCCCCAGGAATAATTCCCTTTATACGAACATCCTGTAAGGACATAAAATATGAACTTTCAGTATCACCACCAGAAAACGATAGATCATTTTGGATTGTAATACCGGTATCAAAAAATCCTAAACGATTATCTTTACTAGGCACTTCATATCGCTTAGTCGGTTGTACACCATTAATCGGAAGACCAAAATCCCGCACTTCACCATTAAATTTATCACCCCAAGATTCATTAGCAACAGGACTATAAATTCCATTCTGTCCTTGACCAAATGTCACTTGAGCTGGTGGCAATAAGAACACGTTGGAGAAAGTTGTGCTATTGCTAAAATTAATTTGACCTCTATCAGATTTTCCCGATTTTGTTGTGATCATAATAGCGCCATTAACACCTTCAGATCCATAAAGTGCAGCAGCATTTGCTCCTTTAAGGACAGTGATATCCTGTATATCATTAGGATTTATGCGAGTTATATCCGGTAGTGGAACACCATCAACCACATATAAAGGGTCATTTTTTGACCGGTTTAAAGAACGTGTACCTCTTAGTCTGATCTGAATTCCCGGATCAGTTTTGCCCGTTGTAAGATCTGTAGCGTTTATACGCAATCCAGCAACCTTACTTGACAATGCTAACAATGGATTCACAACCTTTCCTAAATTAAGATCTTCATTATTGACAGTCTGTGCAGATGTACCCAACTCTCTTGATTGCCTTTTAATCCCAAGTGCTCCTGTAACAACCACTTCCGAGAGCAATGTATTATCCTTCATCAGGTAAATAACTCGATTTGACCAATCTTTATCAATAAAAATTTCTGTTGGCAAATATCCTACATGCGATACAATCAATTTTTGTCCTTGATGTGCAAGAATCCGAAAAGTACCTTGAGAACCAGTAATCACAGCTCCTGATCGATCATTTCCTTTAACCGAAACAGATACACCTCTTATCGGTTCGTCAGTTTGCTGCTCCAAAACACGTCCGACCAATGTAACATGAGTCTGCGCACACAATTCCGACGAATAAGTTATTAGGAGCAGTAAAATTGAAAAGTAATATTTTATCATCCTTGACTTTTTTAGTTAATACATGTAAAAATTTATATCTTTGACTTTAGAACGAGTCTAAATAAAAGATTGTAAAATTAGATTAATTATAAATAGTGGAGTTACGATATCCGAAAAAGAAGCTTAACAATCCGAAATTAACTGATCATAATTTTAATAAACGCACCATAAATCAAGTGAACGGAATAATCTTCTTATACAGTCATATAAATTATGAAGTGAATTTTTTAGCTTTAAGCGATAATTTTTCACGAATCAAAACGGAGAAGAACAGTTCTATTCTTATCATTTCAATTGCTAAAAATAGTACTGTTATCCTGGGTCAACAGGAGGTCGAACTTAAAGAACAACATTCTTGTTTTTATTATTCGCAGGGTGCAGATCTCTATCTGATCGCGCAAGAAAAAGACGCTAAGGTTTTTATATTGACTTTTAAAACTGGATTTCTGCAGCACAGTGAGATTGAGCTCGATCATCAACAAAAGATAGAACAAAGCTTTCGATCTTCATCTATATTAAGAACGTTTAATGCCCCATCGCTATATAGCACCGCGATGGACCTGATCAACTCGCAATTTCCAGATGCTCTTATCCCGACATTTTACAAAGCCAAATCCCTGAACATATTCTGTAAACTAGTTGCATATTTAGAGTTATTATCTGAACCCGGAAATATTCGATTGAGAGTGATCGATATGGAAAAAATAAAAGTCGCCAAAGAATTGATTGAGTCCAATTTGAATCAGAACTTCACGATTCCTCAATTGGCCAGAACTGTCGGCACCAATGAACAATATCTCAAAAAGCATTTTAAGCAATTTTATGGTAAGACTGTATTCAATTTTATTGTCGAATGCAAAATGCATAAGGCTAAACAAATGATTAAAGAAAGAGATCTTAAGATTAGTGCGATCAGTCAGCAGTTGGGTTACAAGCATGCCACCCATTTTACAACAGCTTTTAAAAAATTCTTTGGCTACACACCCAATGCATTAAGATATTTATTTGTAGTTTTCATAGAAAATTATGCGGCAACTAAAGATATTGCCAGCATCTTAATTTAACACAAAATCGTCCTATTAATAAATTAAGATATTTTAATTCTATTGCTTAATAGCACCAAAAAAAAACAGTCGATCCTTAAAATTGAGTTTTTAAGGATCGAGTGCTTATAGATATAAATCTAATTAGAATTCCCATCTTACGAAAGCCTCGATTGCTTCGTAGTTTGCAAGTCCCAATTGATCATATAATTCTGCTGTTTCACTTGTACGGTCTTCTGCACGTACCCAAAATTCGCGAGGATCATCTCCAGGGAAAACTGGAAGATCTTTTTGAGACTGATGTTTAAAAATCGCTAAACGTTTACGGTACACCTCTTGTGGAGATAAAGGTACAGCCATTTCGATTTCATGGATAGGATATTCATGCCAAGCTCCGCGGTATAACCATAACCAACAATCTTTTGTCCACTCATCAGTAGCTTTTAAGCGTCTCAATGCTTCATAAAGAATGTTAAAACAAACTTTATGTGTACCATGTGGGTCTGCAAAGTCACCAGCAGCAAATACTTGATGTGGTTTTACTTGACGTAGCAACTCCATGGTTTGTTGGATATCATCTTCAAAAGAAACATCCTTAGAAAACTTCTGTCTATCGTAGAATGGCAAATCTTGGAAATGAATATTGGCATCTGGTAGACCTACAAAACGAGCTCCAGCAATAGCCTCACCTTTACGAATTAAAGCTTTTATTTTGCGAACAATCTCTGTATCAATTTGATTAGGCTTTTTAGTAGCAAAAATATCGCGGCTTTCTTTATACAAAGCAGCAATTTTAGATGCATCAATACCCATCTCTTTTGCAAAATCTTCTGCAAACTCCAAATAACGAATCACATCATCATCCCAAACAGCAGTATTACCACATGTTTGATACGCAACGTGTACATCATGACCTTGATCCGCTAGACGGATAAAGGTACCACCCATAGAGATCACATCGTCATCTGGATGGGGTGAAAAAACAATTGATGTTTTCTTTGCAGGATTAGCACGTTCAGGTCTTTGCGAATCATCAACATTAGGTTTTCCTCCTGGCCAGCCCGTGATGGTATGCTGTAATTCATTGAAAATGCGAATATTGATATTATAAGCAGGACCTGTTTGAGTCACTAACTTAGCCATACCATGATTGTTATAATCCTCTTCTGTTAATTTCAGGATCGGCTTTTTCACTTCTAAAGATAACCAAACGACTGCTTTTTTTACTAAAACAGGAGTCCACTCAATATCTTCTGCTAACCAAGGCAAATCAAATCTTGTTAACAAAGAAGCCGAATCTGTATCTAAAATGAATTCAACATGATCGGATAATTGCAAGTAAGTTGCGGGAATTTCTGATGAAATTTCACCTTCCACAGCTTTCTTGATGATTTCAGCCTTGTTGCCACTCCAAGCCATTAAAATAATTTCTCTAGCTTTGAAAATAGTACCAACACCCATCGTAATTGCCTTACGTGGTACATTCTCTTTACCTCCAAAATCACGAGAAGCATCACGACGTGTTAAATCATCTAAAGTAACAACACGTGTACCCGAGTTAGGAGCAGATCCCGGTTCATTGAAACCAATGTGACCGGTACGACCAATCCCTAAAATTTGAATATCTAAACCACCTAAATCAGTAATCTTTTGCTCATATGCCTCGCATGCTGCATTGATGAGGTCGGTTGCTAATGTTCCATCAGGAATATTAATATTTGATCGCTCAATGTCAACGTGATCAAATAAATTTTTATTCATGAAGGTCACATAGCTTTGTGCTGCATCCGGTTGCATAGGGTAGTACTCATCTAAGTTAAATGTGATCACATTTTTAAAACTTAGACCTTCCTCTTGATGTAAACGGATTAATTCAGCATAAACTTTAACGGGTGTTGCACCAGTAGCAAGACCTAAAATTGCATTTTCGCCATTTTTTTGCTTATTACGGATAATATCCGCAATTCGCTTTGCAACAACTTTGGAAGCTGTGCTTGGGTCAGGATACACACTTACAGGAACTTTTTCAAAGCGTGTTGCTTCCAATAAATTTAATCTAGCCATTATTAGAATATAGTATTGATAGGGTGAATTACAAATTTATAAAATATTGTAGCTTATCCACCATTTTTTGTAAGATTTTAAAACGTTTATAGCAAAAATGCAAATGCACACGATTGCTAAAACGTTTATATCTTCATTCCTCTAGATATTATTAAGTAAGTCAATTGCTTGTGTGAGTGTTTCTGTTCTTTTAGCAAAACAAATTCTCAAAATATATTGATCCAAATTCGATGTATAAAAAGCAGAAATAGGGATCAGTGCAACTTTGTTTTCAACCACCAATCTTTCGGCATAACTTAAGTCATGCTCAGATGAAATAGCACCATAGTCAACATTTATAAAATAGGTTCCTTCACTCGGTAAAACAGTAAATTTTGAATTTGCTATACCCTTTACCAAGTAATTCCTCTTCTCTTCAAAAAAATGACCCAAATTTAAATAGCGATTCGTTTCTTCCAGATACTTAGCAAGTGCCATTTGCACTGCCCCATTGACACTGAATACATTATATTGATGAATTTTTCTGAATTCTCGTGTTAACTCGACAGGCGCAATGCAGTAACCTACTTTCCAGCCCGTAACATGAAATAATTTCCCAAATGACGCGATCACAAAACTTCTTTCCCGCAATACTGGATAAGCCACTAAAGAAATTGGCGCTCTACCGTCAAATACAAGATGTTCATATACCTCATCACTTAAAATAAATGCATTAGATGAAGTAACAATAGCTGTCAAAGCATCAATATCAGCTCGTTGTAGCTGCCTACCAGTCGGATTATTCGGATTATTAATAATGATCAATTTCGTTTTGCCATTGACTAAACTCTTCACATAATCCCAGTCGATCGCAAAATCTGGCGCTAACAGGGTTATGGGAATTACCTTCCCTCCAAATAATTTAACCGTTGGAGCATAGCAGTCGTAGGCAGGTTCAAAAATCAGTACTTCATCACCTATGTTCACAACTGTAGCAATAGCCGTAAAAATAGCTTGTGTCCCCCCTGATGTGACTGTTATCTCATCATTAACATCGACATGCACCTGATGTGTATTCCAAACTTTTTCTGCTATTTTTTCACGTAACGGTAAAACGCCAGGCATTAGCGCATATTGATTAAATCCTGTATGCATATACGTGTGTACCAAATCAATCAAATCAGGGTCAGTATCGTAATCAGGAAATCCTTGTGCCAAATTTAATGCCCCATATTGTTGTGCTAATGCAGACATTTTACTAAATATGGTCGTACCCACCTCAGGAAGCTTAGATTGAAATTTTGAATTCATAGCTAGTTAGAATAAAATGCTAAAATAGTATTTTGCAACAGTTAATAGACAATTGTAAAATAAATGTATAAAAATATAATATAATCTACCTAATTAATAGATTATATTATATTTGTAATCTAAATTCGTAAATAACAATGAAAAAAATATTTTTATATTTCCTTTTCTGCTTACCATTATTGGTTGTCGCTCAAAAAAAGGAACTCACGAAAGCGGATTACATTGCCCGCGTTAAAGCAAATCCTGATTCCGTTTCCTCATTAATTGATTTGAGAAGAGTTGGTGGTTATACTCCCGAGTATGCAGAATTACAGAATCTGTATAATACACTAGGTAAAAAGGTAAAAAACTCCAAGGATGGCAAAGAGTTTAAAGCATATCTAAAAGCGCTGTCTACGGTAGAAATAGGCAAACAAGCGCCAGCATTCACGCAAAATGATACCACAGGCAATCCCGTGAGCTTATCTGACTTTAAAGGTCAATATGTGCTGTTGGACTTTTGGGCATCTTGGTGTCCTGATTGTCGAGTAGAAAGTCCTGATCTAGTTAAAACGTATGCGGCCTTTAAAGACAAAAATTTTGAGATTTTAGGAATATCCTTTGATAGAGATCGAAACTCGTGGATCAAAGCTATCCATACCGATCAATTACATTGGAAGCATGTCTCCGACTTACAACGTTGGCAAAATAATGTAGGGACATTGTATGGGGTCAAATCTATTCCACAAAATGTTTTAATAGACCCTACAGGAAAAATTATTGCACGAAATCTCCATGGAGAAGACTTAAACAACAAATTGAAACAAGTACTAAAGTAATTTTGATCTATAACATACAAAGGAGCGCTTATGAAGTGCTCCTTTGTATGTTATAACCATATCTCCTGTTCTTATCCAAACAAGGCTCTAAATACATCTTCTAATGTTGCCACAGGGCGAATCGCGATATTATACTTTTTAGGATCCAATCCTTTGGTATTAAACTTCGATATAAAAATACCTTCAAATCCCAGTTTCTCAGCCTCAGCAATGCGTTGCTCGATGCGATTTACGGCACGAATTTCTCCTGAAAGCCCCACTTCTCCCGCAAATGTGATATTCGTTTTTACAGCAATATCCTGTTGTGATGAAATAATAGCAACGATCACAGCCAAATCTATGGCAGGGTCTTCCACACGCAATCCGCCAGCAATATTTAAGAAAACGTCTTGCGCGCTCAACCTAAAACCAAAGCGCTTTTCCAGTACAGCAAGCAACATACTCAATCTTTTGGTATCAAATCCAGTAGAGGTACGCTGTGGGTTTCCAAATGCAGAATTACTGACCAATGCTTGCACTTCGATCATCATAGGGCGTGCACCCTCTAACATGGCCGCAATAGAAACCCCACTAACCGGAGCATCTCGTTGCGAAATCATGATTTCAGAAGGATTAGAAACCTCTCGCAGTCCCGATCCTTGCATTTCATATATCCCTAGTTCGGAGGCAGAACCAAAACGATTTTTCACGGCTCGCAAAATCCGGTATACATGATGTCGATCACCTTCAAATTGCAATACCGTATCGACCATATGTTCCAATACTTTGGGACCTGCGATAGAACCATCTTTAGTAATATGACCAACAATCAAAACAGGCGTACTTGTTTCTTTTGCAAAACGCAGCAACTCAGCAGTACATTCTCGCACTTGAGATACCGACCCGGGGGCAGATTCAATTTGAGAAGAATGTAGCGTCTGAATGGAGTCGATCACAATCACATCGGGCTGTACTACCTCAATCTGTTTAAAGATATTTTGAGTAGAAGTTTCCGTTAAGATATAGCAATTTGCATTTGATGATTGTGACAACCGTTCAGCCCGCATTTTGATCTGTTGCTCACTTTCCTCTCCAGAAATATATAAGGTCTTCACCTGTGGAATAGATAACGCGAGTTGCAACATTAAAGTCGATTTACCGATACCCGGCTCCCCTCCGATCAAGACCAAAGACCCCGGAACAATCCCTCCTCCAAGCACACGGTTAAATTCTTGATCAGGTGTTAAGATACGGGATTCATCTTGATACACGATCTCGTGGATAACGGCAGCTTTATTTGCGCGTTTAGGTGAGGATGTCACCGAAGTACTCCGCCATTCTGGAACTTTTGAACCTGATTTCTCGACAACTTCCTCCACTAAAGAATTCCATTGTTTACATGAAGGACATTGTCCCAGCCATTTTGCAGATTCAAATCCACAACTTTGACAGAAATATGCTGATTTTGTTTTAGCCATTGTACGAATTTACCATTTTTTAAACTTCTACATTTAGGTTATTAAAAATTCTTACCATATTTTGTAACAAGCACCGCGAATTATCGACTCATTAAGTATGAATTTGGAACAAGAGTTTGTTATCCTTTTAGAAAAAAATCAAAATATTATACATAAAATCTGTAAAATATACACAGATCAAGAAGATGTACATAAAGATCTTTTCCAAGAAATAACGATACAGCTATGGCACTCTTATCCCAAATTCAGAGGAGAAGCCAAATTTAGCACATGGGCCTATAGAATTGGATTGAATACAGCCATCTCCCTATTTAGAAACAAGAAAAAAGCGATCAGTATCATACCTTGGGATCAAGCATTAGAAAAGATATCCTATGAAGAATACGACCCCCAAAAAGACGATCAGCTTCGCTATTTATATGAAGCCATACATCATTTAAATGATATTGAAAAAGCACTCGTATACCTCTATCTAGAAGATAAAGATTATACTGAAATTGCTGAGACCTTAGGAATTAGTGAAGTAAATGCACGTGTAAAAATGAATAGGACAAAAACAAAGTTAAAAGAGATTTTAAAAAAGAAAGGAGCTTTATAATGGATGAGTTGGATCAATTTAAAAAACAATGGCAGGAGGATGAAAACTTCATTAAAGTAGATCAGACTGATATTAAAACCATGCTTCACAAAAGCTCTACATCGATCGTCAAATGGATCTTTATGATCAGTCTCATAGAACTGAGCTTAGGCATTATTTTATCTTTGCTATTACCCAGTTCAAATAGAGATGAGTTACCGTTTTTTCATTTTGTAGATTATGCTTCGGAAGTAGTTTTTTATTGCGCAATAGCATATTTTATCTATAACTTCTTTAAATCATATACCAGTATCTCGAGCACCAGTAGCACAAAAAATCTATTAAGTAGGATATTAGAAACACGAAAACATGTTGAAAATTACATTAAATTCAACATCTATTTCATTATGTATTCCTTTTTCATATCATTTGTAGAATTGGCCATACGCAAGATCAATCTAGCTAATCAATGGGGAACAAATTTTTTAAAGGTTATTGCTATTGCTGTATTGATCACCTTAGTAGCATGTTTGTTTATTTCTATTTTTAAATTTTATTACAAAATCGTTTATCGAAGATTACTTAAAAAACTGAATAATAATTATGAAGAACTGACACGTTTAGAACAGGAGTAAAATAAAATATAAGATTTTATATTTCCTACCTTTACAGACCATGGAAAAGATTGCAGTCTATTATTTTTTATTTATTAATTTCATCAGCTTTTTAAGCTTTTATATAGACAAGGAAAAAGCTAAAAATAAAAGCAACAGAATCTCAGAAAAAACATTACTCACCTATTGCATCATTGGCGGAAGCTTAGGTGGATTTGCAGCCATGCAATTATTCAGGCATAAAACAAAAAAGAGAAGCTTTTTGCTTCCCTTTTATTTTATCGCTGTGCTACATATTGGATTAATCTACGGTTATGCCCGCTACCATGGCTCAGTTTAATTTTCATTCTCTTTTAATATTCTTAAAAAGTTTAATCCCATGATCTTTGCAATATCAGATGAGTCATACCCCCTCTTCAAAAGAGCGTGAGTTAAATTCGGAAATTTGCTGACATCTTCCAAACCCTGCGGAGTCGATTCAATACCATCGTAATCGGAACCAATAGCTACGTGATCAATGCCTATCTTTTTTACTAGATAGTCAATATGGTCCAATAATAAGGACATGGATACATTAGCTACATGCTTATGCTCACTTGTTAATTGCTCATACTGACTTGAAGCAGAAAGACTATAATTACCTTGCTTTCCAAATTGTTTTTTATATAATTTCTTCACTCGCTTTTCGTAATTTTTATCCAGAAAACCAGAATAGAAATTAACGCCAACGACTCCCCTATTTTTCTTCAAAGCCTCTAATTGGGCATCCTTCAAATTTCGAAAATGCGGGGTCAATGAATAAGAATTACTATGCGAGACTAAGACCGGTTTTGTGGAGATTTCCAATACATCATAAAACGTTTGCTCTCCAGCGTGGGATAAATCCACCATCATCCCCAGTTTATTCATTCTCCTGATAATCTCTTTGCCCAATGCAGACAATCCTTTTCCTTCCCTTGACTTTGTTTTAGATTCTTGAGCAGCAGCAGTTGCCCAAGACAAATCGTAGTTCCAAGTCAATGTCATATATCGTGCGCCTCGTTTATACAAAGCTTCTAGATTTTCCAGATCAGCCTCGATCATATTACCTCCTTCAATACCAATGAGCGCAGCAATCTTTCCAGATTTTAGAATGCGTTCGATTTCATCGCTATTTTTAGCCATTTCGATCTGATCTGGGTTTTGATCTAATACCTTCTCCAGAGCATCAATTTGATCATTGGCATGCTTAAAAGCTCCCGATTTCCATTTTTTATCATCAGACCAAACCGCAAAAACTTGAACATCCACTCCGCCCACAATCAACCTGGGAATATCTGTATGATTTACCATCAATTGCTGACTGATATCATGCCCTTTTAAAATCGAGGTAATGATCACATCATTATGGCCATCAACCACAATCATCTGCTGATGAATCGATCCGTAATCTTGCGCTTTCGCAGTTCCAATTACTGATAATATCAAAGCCAATCGTAAAACGTAATTTTTCATAAATATTATTTCTTCCCTTCTAGAATCGCTTCATAAATCGCATCTTGAATGCGACTTCTAATATTGAGATTCAATAATTTTGTAGAAACTTGTGGATGAACGCGATTGGACAGAAATATATAGACCAGCTGATTTGCTGGATCAATCCAAATGCAAGTACCCGTGTATCCCGTATGTCCATAGACACTTGAATTTGATAATTTTGAAGGGTATTCATTTTTGATATTGGGATCCCAACGATCAAAACCCAATCCTCGGCGGCTAGATTCAGACTGCTTTGACGTAAACAATTCGACTGTCTCTGATTTAAAATATCGCTCTCCACCATATTCCCCTTTATTTAGTAAAAGTTGTCCATAAATTGCCAAGTCATTAGCTGTTGCAAATAATCCAGCATGACCAGCTACACCCCCTGCCATAGCAGCTCCCTGATCATGAACATAACCTTGTAATAGTACCTTTCTAAAAGATGTATCCTGTTCAGTAGGTATAATTTGAGACTTTGAAAAACGCTCTCTAGGATTATATCCAGCAGTCTGCATCCCTAATGGTCGATAGAAATTATCCTGTACATAATCTTGCATCGGTATAGCAGTTTGATGTTCTGCCACTTCTTTCATGACATACATACTGATATCGCTATAGACATAACTGCCTACTGGCTTCACTTCAGAGTTGAGCATTTCAGGCCACATCACATCTCGATAATAATTGTTGAGCAAGTAACAACTATCAGCAACCTTGACGTTATGTGTAAACGAATAATTGCGTTGTACGTCGCCAGGCTTTAAATTTCTATAAAAGGGAATAAAAGGTGTAAACCCAGCCTCATGGAGCATTACACTTTTTAAAAGAATATCTTTTTTATTCGTTGATTTAGCCTGCCAAAGATAATCTCCTATAGGTTTGTTTAAATCAATAATTCCTTGCTCCGTCAAGCGCATAATGACCGGTGTAGTCCCTGCAATTTTACTCACAGATGCCAAATCGAAGATGTTATGTATCGTTGTTGGTACTTCTTTACTATAAGTATGGTAGCCATAACCTTTTTCAAAAATAACCTGTCCATTCTTGACCACCATAACAACAGCCCCAGGAGTAGCTTTTTGAGCAATTGCCTCTTCAGCGATAGCATCTATTTTCTTACTTAACCTCTCAATATTAAGCACATCATTCTTGGCCAAACTGTACTGGATACGCGTCTGACTTGTCGCTTCCCCCATACCCTTTAAAAAAATAGCAGAATATGTTTTCTGAAGTTTATTAGTAGCTGACAAGCCTCCAAAAATGGTCATAGCTGCATTTCTTTGCGTTTCATCAGAAAAATGTGCATTCCACAAAATTGGACTTTTAAAATCATCAAGCATAGCTAATACGTCACCCTTTCCAAAAACAGCGAGAATGATTTTTTTATTATTTCGTTCCGCCTGCATGAGCTGATCGACAAAAGAAGTCGTTAACTCTTCCGATTTAATTGCGACGATCACCACATTGCTATATTTCACATGCTCATCAAAATTTTTATAACCGACATAATTAACTCCTGCATAACGAGATAATTGCTCCTGAAACTGATTAAACAAGCTCGAATCAGGTGCACAAATAGTCATGTTATATTGATCCAATTTACCTAAAGGAAGTACCGCATCCATATTATTAAAAAGGACGGTTTCATTTTTAATAGAAGATCTGTATTGGGCTTTTAAGTGATTAGTATGGAGACAGCCAATAGCAAAAAGTCCAGTAATTAGGAGTTTTATTCTATTTATCATCATGTGTTTAATAAGGGTTTATATGTAAATGTACAAATAAAAGCTATACAATCATGCACAAAAACGCACAAGTAATCATAATATTCAATTATGACCGATTTTGATCCACTTCGATCATTAAAGATAGAAAAGAGCTTTATAAGCAGCATAGTATATTTTAAAGCTATTAAAATGGTCGGAAAATGAAATCTATGATATTTCACACGATTATAATTGGATACAAATGCAAATTTATCTAAGTTTGATTTATGCCAGAGGTCGTAGAAAACAGAACCATTTTTTCCTTATTGGAAGTAACTCGAAGCATTCAAAAAACTATTGCTGAACGCTATAAGAGTTTGTATTGGATCAAAGCGGAGATGAACAAATTGAATCATTACTCCCATTCTGGGCACTGTTATCCCGAATTAGTCGAAAAAACCGAAGGAAAGATCGTAGCTGAGATTCGTTCCATCCTATGGAAAGCAGATTATCAAAGAATCAACAACCATTTTCTTAAGATAGCTCAAGAACCTTTGCGTGAAGGAATTACCATGTTATTCCAAGCGAGTATCTCCTACGATCCTATGTACGGTTTGAGTCTTAGAATTGTAGATATTGATCCGACCTTTACTTTAGGAGAGCTGGAAAAAGAAAAATTAAACAGTATCAATAAACTGAAGCAAGAAGGTATTTTTGATGCAAATAAAAACCTTCCTTTTCCTACACTACCCAAGCGATTAGCTATTATTTCGGTAGAAACCAGCAAAGGATTATCCGATTTTTACAAAATTATTAATCAAAATCCTTGGGGATATAAAATTGAGCAAACACTTTATCCGGCATTATTGCAAGGAGATAAATCAGTTCCTTCAATCATCCGGCAGCTGTCCATCATTGCAGAACGCTCAGAAGCTTACGATGCAGTAGCAATTATCCGCGGTGGTGGCGGAGAAGTAGGCTTATCAAGTTACAACAACTACCTATTGGCAAAAGCTATTGCCATTTTCCCACTACCTGTATTAACTGGTATTGGACACTCCACCAACCTTACAGTAAGTGAAATGGTCGCATATAAAAATGCGATCACACCAAGTGAACTCGCAGATTTCCTAATCCAAAAATTTCATAATTTCGCCATTCCCTTAGATCAATTGACAGCACGAATATTGCAAAATACAACTGCGATATTTAAAGATGAAAATGAAAAATTAAAAGCCTTTGCCTCAACCATTAAATGGTCTGTCCAGCAATCTATAAGACAATCAAAAATTGATTTGACTGCCTTTGAAAAAGATATTAAAACAAATTTAACCTACATCTTCCGTCAGAAATATACGACGCTCGATCATCTTGAAAAAATTATCCAGCTCGCAGATCCTATTCGACTGCTCCAAAAAGGATTTTCAATCACCAAAGTCAATGGAGAACTGTTGGTATCTGTAGATCAAATCAATGAGAAAGATGTACTCACAACTCAAGTCTGGGATGGTGAGGTGAGCAGCATCACACAAAAAATCAATAAAAATGGAAAATAATTATACCTATACCGACGCATTTTCGGAGTTAGAACAAATCGTACAGGAAATTGAAACTGGGAATACCAATATTGATGTCCTATCTGAAAAAATAAAAAGAGCATCTCTATTAATTCAAGTTTGCAGAGCACAGCTCACCTCCACAGAAGAGGAGGTCAATCTTTTATTAAAAAACTTGACCCCCAATGAAGATGAAGATGAATAGTTAATGCTTCAATAAACGGTAATAATGATTATCCAAATGTTTACGCATGCCTTCTTTAAAGGAAGTTACATCACCATTTTTTAATAATTTTATCAGATCTTTATGAGAAATAAATTCTTTTGAAGCATTATCGCTATTTAATAAACCGCTGTCATGGACATATTGGAAAATAGGTAACAAGAGTTCTTGAAAATCCATTAACATTTTATTACCGGAGATCTTATACAATTTACCATGAAAAGCAACCTCTTCTTCAATCTTAAAAGATCGCGTATCGCTATTAATTGATTCAACTCGCACGATTGCCTCCAATTCAGCTATATCTTCTTCCGATGTGCGATCGAAAATCAATTCTGCCATCCCCACTTCAAGAGCAAGTCGCATTTCAAATATATCTTTGAGCGTATCATCATCTAACATCGCTGGGTGGAAAATCTTCTTTAAAGGCGATAGCAGCTTTGGATTTGTTAAAACAGCTCCCCTGTGCTTGCGAGATTCTATTAAACCAACCATACGCAACCGTAATAAAGCCTCTCTAATAACAGTTCTGGAAACCCCAAAACTTTCAGAAAGCTCTAGTTCCTTTGGAAGAGATTCTCCAATTTGGATATTACGAGCCCTAATCAAATCAATAATATGATTTTCTACTTTGTCTACTAAACTTGATGTATCAACATTTTCAAATTTCTCTAACATGGGATTTTTTATTATGATTTTTCACTTGAATCAAAGTCATTACAAATGTTACACTTTTTTTTCTCATTTACTTGCTATAATAGAGATAAAAGAATAATTTTAATGTTTTAAATGTACGACATAATGCTTTTGGCGAATAATAATAAAAAGTATGCATGTAAACAATTTTGTAGAGACATTGCTTGTATTCAAAACAGAGGCAAGAATATGTATGATATATCGTCGGTATGTGACAATTTAATCATTCACCATTTAAGCACACTGCTCTGCTATAAAAAAATAAGGATACCATTTTTATACTGCTAACTAAAAAAATCTAAAGATATAATATTTACATCCATGAATAATCTCAAATTACAAGGCTTAATTGCAGCACCTTTTACTCCATTATTGTCCAATGGCGATATTAACATTGGCGCTATTCCAGCTTATTATGAATTATTGAAACAGAATCATGTTGCGGGCGCCTTTATATGTGGATCTACAGGCGAAGGGGTGTCATTAACTTTTGATGAGCGGGTCGCTATTATGCAAACTTGGGCAGAGACAACACTGCAGGATAAAGATTTTAAGGTGATCACGCTTGTTGGGGGTACAAATATTAAAGAATGCTGTTTGCTTGCTGCTAAAGCCGAAGAATTTGGACTATATGGTATATCCTTCACTTCGCCATTTTATTTCAAACCGGCAAATATAGATCAGTTAGCAAAGTGTTGCGCAGAAATCGCTTCAGCGGCACCGCATACAGCCTTTTATTATTATCATATACCCGTATTGACTGGAGGAAATTTTGCGATGATCGATTTATTAAAAGCAGTTGACGGCAAAATCCCCAATTTTGCAGGTATAAAATATACCCATGAAGACTTTATGGATTACTTATCATGTCTTAATTTTGCTGACCGCAAATATGATATGCTTTGGGGCCGAGATGAAAACATGCTATCTGCCCTTGTCCTTGGAGCTAAAGGAGCAGTTGGAAGTACTTACAATTATGCCGCACCACTATATTTAGCATTAATTGCTGCTTATGATCAAGGTGATTTTGAGAAAGCAAACACATTACAACAAAAATCAATCGATATGATCACATTATTAGGAAAGTATGGTGGCATATCAGTCGGTAAATCTTACATGAAACTAATTGGTTTGGATTGCGGCGAATTTAGACTTCCTGTACGCAATATGACGACAACTGATTTTGAAAAATTTAAAGCTGATGTGGCAGCATTAGATTTTCAAAGTTTCCAATCAACGTTATAACATCATGAAAATTATTCCTCTTATCCTAAGCACTTTCTTATTTATGCAATGCAATACAACAAACAAAGTTGCCGAGATCAATTGGTCTATGGCAGACTCTTTACCCAAAACTATTAACGATCAAGTTCAAATAGGTGTGGCTGGCCCCATTGTTGGAATTCACCACAATCATTTATTGATTGCGGGTGGTGCTAATTTTCCAGAAAAAATGCCTTGGGAAGGAGGGGTAAAAAAATACCAGCATTCTGCATACATCTTTTCTCTTCACGATCACAAGCTACAATTGATAGACACCGTTTCATTTCATACATCAACGGCTTATGCCGCAAACAGTAGTCAAGAGGAGGGAATCTATACAGCAGGAGGCGAAAATGAAGAGGGAGCCTCTTCCCAATTTCATCGCTACACCTGGAGTAAGATAAAAAATAATTTTGTCGCTCAACCATTAGCCGATCTACCCCTTCCCTTGAGCAATGCAAGCCTCGTTTCAGATGAGCACAATTGCTATCTGATAGGAGGAGAAAATGCAAACCTGGTATCAGATAAAATATATCGCTATGACCAGCAATGGGAAGAATACATGAATCTGCCTTATCCGCTAACGCATACAGTAGCACTTACAAAAGATCACTTTCTTTACCTGTTTGGGGGACGAACGAAACAGGTAAATGCTGTCAGTACACTATACAAGACATGCTACAAAATAAATTTAAGAACAAAAGAATGCATTCAAATTGCTGATTTACCAGAAGCTCTTTCAGCAGGCACAGGATTCAAAGATGATAAAGGTCGCCTATTTTTAATTGGCGGAGATAATGGGATTACTTTTCACAAAGTCGAAAACCTCCTATTGGAGATTGCAAAAGAAACAGATCCGGTAAAAAAAGAAAAATTAATACACGATAAAGCAATAGTACAGTCCAATCATCCAGGATTCAGCAAAAAGATATTGCAGTATGATGACCAATCAAACACATGGCAAGAAGTTGGCAATTTGCCAGTAGGTTCGCCGGTCACCACTACAGCTGTCTTTCACCAAAAACAAGTTTATATTCCATCGGGGGAAATTAAAGCAGGTATTAGATCTGCAGGAATACTAACAGGTACAATACAATAACTATTATATAAACCAAATCATGATAAAAAATAAAAAATATTACCCGTGGGTCGTCGTAGGCCTGCTATGGGTAGTCGCTCTATTAAACTATATGGATCGGCAAATCCTGTCAACCATGCGTCCAACGATGCAGGTTGATATCGTCGAATTACAATCAGCAACCGTATTCGGGCAATTAATGGCAATATTCCTTTGGATATACGGCCTCATGAGTCCTGTTTCAGGAATATTAGCGGACAGACTTAATCGAAAATGGCTTATTGTTGGTTCTCTATTCGTTTGGTCACTGGTCACTTCGTTGATGGGCTTTGCCACTACGTATCCCGAATTGATGATCTTACGCGGCATCATGGGTATTTCAGAAGCCATCTACATTCCAGCAGGCCTGTCTCTCATTTCGGATTTTCACAGTGATAAGTCCCGTTCATTAGCGATCGGTATCCATATGACTGGTTTATATACAGGTCAGGCATTGGGAGGATTTGGAGCCACCTTAGCAAGCTCATACTCTTGGCATAGTACGTTCAAACTCTTTGGTTTGATAGGCATATTATATGCTCTAGTACTCATGTTCTTTCTCTCCGAAGCTCCTGCTAGAACAAAAAGTTCAAATGAAAAAGAAAAACCGGTCAATAGTTTCAAAGCCATCGGTATGCTATTAAGCAATATCTCCTTTTGGGTTATATTATTCTATTTTGCCATACCAAGTTTACCCGGTTGGGCAACAAAAAACTGGTTACCAACATTATTCTCCGATAACCTCCATATACCGATGTCCCAAGCAGGACCGCTATCTACTGTTACTATCGCTATTTCATCCTTCTTGGGAGTTATTTTTGGCGGTCTATTATCCGATCGCTGGATTCAAAAAAATGTAAAAGGCCGTATTTATACCTCTGCAATAGGTCTATTACTGACCATACCAGCTATGTTCTTAATCGGTTATGGACAAAATATAGTTCATGTCGTTGGAGCTGGATTGATGTTCGGTTTTGGCTTTGGGATGTTTGATGCCAATAATATGCCGATTCTCTGTCAATTTGTACCTAGTAAATTCCGAGCAACCGCATACGGCATCATGAATATGTTAGGTGTTATGGCCGGTGCATTCATCACAAAAGTGCTAGGAAGCTCTGCCGACGAAGGGAAATTAGGAAAAGACTTTGCCCTACTAGCCATCATTGTTTTCATAGTCGTCATCGTTCAACTGGTAGTATTAAAACCCAAATCAAATGCATCTTTGGATTAGAAAAATAATACTACTAACCACCATGGTCACATGGTGTACAGTCATGGTGTATCCGCAAAAAAAAGTTGCCTGCATCGGCGATTCTATTACCAAAGGATTAGGTATAAAAAATGGTGATAAAACCTATCCTGAGCAACTTCAAGAATTATTAGGCTCAAACTATGATGTTCAAAATTTTGGTTTTAGCGGTGCCACTTTATTACGTAAAGGGCATAAACCTTATGTCGAAACACCGGAATACAAGCAAGCACTTGCATTTCAACCAGACATCGCAGTTATAGCACTCGGAATAAATGATACCGATCCGCGTAACTGGCCTAACTATGGTGATCAATTTGAACACGATTACAGTTTACTAATCAGCGATTTGATAAAAACGAATCCACATATTTCGATATATATCTGTACACTCACTCCTATTTTTAGCGGGCACCCACGTTTCTTATCAGGAACAAGAGACTGGTATCAACAAATCAGTCTTCTAATTCCAAAAATTGCTAAAAATAATCAAGTAAAACTGATCGATATCAATGGTCAGTTGAAAAGTAGAATAGATTTATTCGAAGATAATATACATCCAAATACCGCAGGTGCCACCCTGATTGCCAAGCAAGTGAATCGAGCATTGACAGGTGTCGTGCAGCCACTTTCAATCGATCTTAATTTTGGGGATCATATGGTTTTACAGCGAAACCGTGAAAATCAAATTGCTGGAAAAGCTTCTTCACATGAAAGCATAACTCTCCATTTCAACAACAAAGTATACCAAGGAGAAGCGAATGAAAATGGTCATTGGTCAATTTTTTTACCATCCATGCTTGCAGGAGGTCCCTATGAAATTGTAATAGAATCCCAAAAACAAGAAGTTAAAATCAAAGACGTTCTATTTGGCGATGTATACTTGGCTTCCGGACAATCAAACATGGCATTTGAATTGAAACATGCGCTGTCAGCAGACAGCCTCATGCTGATCAATGCTCCTCAGGTCAGGCTGTTTAAAAATACCAATTTAGTTCAGACAAACTCAACAACTTGGGATGCAACTACTTTAGAAAAGATCAATAATTTAGAATTTTTCTCAGGCAGATGGAGCTTACCGACAAAAGAAAACAAAGCAGATTTTTCAGCCATAGCGTATGCTTTTGCCTTTGAAATCTCGAGTAAGACGAATATTCCAATTGGCATCGTCGAGTTAGATGTACCAGGATCCAATACAGAGTCTTGGATAGACAGAACAACACTCGAACAAGACAATCTATTGGCGACATACATACACAATTGGAGGAAATCAGATTTTATTCAAGACTTCTGCCGCACTCGATCCGATCAAAATCTGGCTCTTGCAACCCAAAAATACCAAAGACACCCGTATGATCCGTCTTTCAACTTTGAAGCAGGAGTAGTCCATTGGTTAAAAACCCAATTCACCGCTATTCTATGGTATCAAGGAGAAAGCAATGCCCACAATATTGAGCTCCATGAACTATTATTTAAAACCTTGGTTAGCTCATGGCGTCATCAGCTCCAGCAGCACCTGCCTTTTTATTATGTCCAACTATCCAGTATCAATCGTCCTTCTTGGCCAAGATTCAGAGATAGTCAGCGCAAGTTGAACCAGCAGATTGAAGACACCTATATGGCTATTTCCTCTGATGTAGGAGATTCTTTGGATGTACATCCTAAAAACAAGGTGATCATCGGCAAGCGGTTAGCTAACTTGGCTCTAGCACATACCTATAAGTATCAGATTAATGCGGATTATCCATCGTTTAAGTACTACAAGAAAAAAGAAAAAACGATTGATGTGTATTTTAACAATAGTAAAACACTCACCACGAGAAATAAACAACCTCTACAAGGATTTATTTTAATCGATAACCAAGGATTTACCCATCAACCTGAACGTTTGTCGATTCAGAAAAATCGAGTTACGATCGATTTACCTGAGCATATTATCATCACCGAAATTCGTTACGCATATTCACCTTACACCACTGCAAACTTGGAAAATGAATCAGGAGTACCTGCTTCTACCTGCAGTCTCAAAATTGACTAACCTATGTATACTTTAACACAACTCGAGCAACTCGAAAAATTTTATAAAACACAGCTTCTAGAAGATACTGTACCCTTTTGGTTTCCCAAATCATTCGACTATGAAGAAGGAGGCTTTTTATTGATGCGTGATCAAGATGGAAGTTTAATAGATGACGACAAAGCTGTATGGATACAAGGACGGGCAACTTGGTTATTAGCAACACTATACAATACCGTAGAACCTCGAGAAGAATGGTTAGAAGGAGCTAAATTAGGCTATGATTTTATCCGAAAGCATTGCTTTGATCATGATGGACAAATGTTTTTTCATGTCACCAAAGATGGTCAGCCCATCCGAAAAAGAAGGTACTATTTTTCTGAAACATTTGCTGTTATTGCATTTGCAGCCTATGCAAAAGCTTCGAAATCGCAAGAAGCGGCAGATTTGGCACGTTCCATTTTTGGAAAATGCATCCAATATGCTTCCGGAGAAATCAAATTAACCCCAAAATTCACAGACACGAGACCCGCAAAAGGCATTGGCACACCTATGATCATGATCAATACAGCACAACAATTGCGAGAAACAATTGGTGATCCACGTTGTGATCAAGCCATTGCAAATTGGATTGAAGAAATAGAATCAAATTTTGTAAAACACGATTTAAAAGTAGTCATGGAACAGGTGTCCCCTACTGGTGAAATCATTGATCATATTGATGGAAGAACATTAAATCCGGGACATGCCATAGAAGGCGCTTGGTTTATCTTACATGAAGCAAAATATCGTAACAACGATCCAACACTCATCCAATTGGGTTGTAAAATGCTCGACTATATGTGGGAAAGAGGATGGGACAAAGAGTTTGGTGGCATCCTTTATTTTAGAGATCTATACGATAAACCTGTTCAGGAATATTGGCAAGACATGAAGTTTTGGTGGCCACAAAATGAAACAATCATCGCTACACTCCTTGCTTATCTGATGACAGGAAATCAAAAATATGCTGAGATGCATAAAAAAATTCATCAATATGCTTATGATAAATTTCATGATCAGCAACATGGCGAATGGTTTGGATACCTCCATAGAGATGGATCTATTGCGCAAACTGCAAAAGGAAATTTATTTAAGGGTCCATTTCACCTGCCACGTCAAGAATGGTATTGTTGGACTATTTTAAACAATTTTATAAAGGACAATAATGGACTGTAAACACCTCTTCATAAGTATCCTTATTACCATTACCGGTATGTGCTGGTATCCAAGATCATATGCGCAAGAGAACCTAATCCCTCTGCCCATAAAAATGGAATTAGGCAAGGGCAAGCTCAAGCTCCATAAGGGTATTATTGTACAAAATAATAATCTGTCCCTACAATCAGAATATCAACTTGCAGCAAATATTCTTGCGGACTGGAAAATAGAAGAAAAAGCATGGATTAAGAACCCATATCTTCCGGTATTAAAACTTGAACTTTTATCCAATACCCCAACAACTGCACATGACGAATCTTATCATTTAAAAATAGATGATAAAGGTATTTTTATAACGGCACATTCCAGAGCAGGCATTTTTTATGGCCTTCAAACATTAAGACAGTTTTCTGTCCAAAAGAAAATGCTAACCTTTTGTGACATTCATGATGCACCTGCATTCTCCTGGAGATCCTTTTTGGTTGACGTCGGACGCAATTATCAACCACTTGAAATGCTAAAAGAGCAAATCGATATCATGGCTCGTTATAAATTGAATGTCTTACATTTTCATTTTACCGAAGATATTGCATGGCGTTTAGCTAGTAAAAAATATCCTGGCCTGACCGATCCATCAAATATGACAAGAGGAACAGGAGCACATTATTCAGAACAGGACTTCAGAGAATTAATCGCTTATTGTAAAGCAAGACATATCCTCCTGTTGCCGGAGATTGATATGCCTGGACATAGTGAAGCTTTTAAACGATATTTTGGAGTAGGCATGCAATCTGATTCTGGTCTATATTATATCAAAGAGTTGTTAAAAGAGTTTTCACAAACTTATAAAGACCTCCCATATCTTCATATTGGTGGCGATGAGGTAAAGATTAGCAACCAAAATTTCATGCCCAAAATTACCAGATACGTGGAGGGCTTAGGTTATAAAACGATCGGTTGGGATCCAGGCAGTAATTTGATGCCTCAAACCATCAGACAATTATGGATGGGTGGACCTAAAGCCATACAAGAAGGAGGAGAGTTTGTCTATATTGACTCTAAACACCTCTACATTAATCACATGGATCCATTGGAAACCGTCACAACTCTTTTTCACCGCAAATTGGGGGAGCAAGATAAATCAAACAAGAATCTGATTGGGGCGACCTTGTGTGCATGGCCAGATCGTGCAGTTGCCAAACCAGAGGACATGTTCTATCAAAATGCCGTTTACCCTTCCATCTTAACATTTGCAGAGCGCATATGGCGTGGTGGAGGACAATCGGGATGGATATGTAACATCGTAGATGAAAACACAAACGCCTATCAGGAGTTCAAAAATTTTGAAAATAGATTACTCCATCATAAGCATCAGTATTTTTCGAACAAGCCCTTTCCCTATGTGAAGCAAACTGGACTAAAATGGGATCTGATCGGACCTTTTCAAAACGGCGGAAATCTGACGCAATCTTTTGATATTGAGCAACAGCCCTATGCAAAGGGGTTAGCAGTAGCAAAAAAAATAGAAGGCGGCACCATCATACTCAGACACTGGTGGTCAGACATTATATCAGGAGCCATCAACAACCCACAACAAAATACCACCTGGTATGCACGTACTAAGATATGGAGCGATACAAACCAACCTAAATTATTTTGGATCGGGTTCAACAATCTTTCCAGATCTTATGCCAGTAATACACCTAAACTCAACACTTGGGACAATCTAGATAGTAAAGTTTGGGTCAATCATCAAGTCATCGCACCTCCATTATGGAATCATGCCGGAGCAAAAGGTCATTTAGAAATACCACTTACAGATGAAGGATATACCTATAGAGAACCCATGAAAATTTCATTAAAAAAAGGATGGAATGAAGTATTGATCAAACTACCCGTACGTGATTTCAAAGGAGAAGATTGGCAAAACCCAATCAAATGGATGTTTACTTTTATTCCTATCAACTAAAAAAATAAAACCAATATCATATGAAAACAACATTTTTAACCATTTGTGCAGGAGCACTTTTTTCGATGGCGCAAGCTCAAGAAGTGACCGTCTTTGAATCAGGAAAAGATGGCTATGCCAGCTATCGAATACCCGCAATCATTAAAAATAAAAACGGTGATTTATTAGCCTTTTCAGAAGGACGTGTAGATCATGCTGGAGATTATGGCAACGTAGACATCGTCTATAAAATCAGTAAGGACAATGGAAAAACCTGGGGAACTATTCAGGTTGCTGCAGATTACGACCAGTTGCAAGCAGGCAATGCTGCCCCTGTAGTAGACTTATTGGATCCTCAATATCCCAATGGTCGTATCTTTCTGTTTTACAACACAGGGAATGGTCATGAGCATGAAGTAAGAAATGGAAAAGGATTACGAGAATGTTGGTATGTCACATCCACTGATGGAGGAAAAACATGGGCAGCACCTACAAATATCACAACAGCAGTACACCGCCCCAATCAACCATTATTAAATTCTAACTATACGTTTAAAGAAGATTGGAGAGCATATGCAAATACTCCCGGTCATGCTTTACAGTTTGATTCAGGAAAATACAAAGGCCGTATTTATATCCCAGCAAACCATTCTGAAGGAAATCCAAAACCTGCAGGAAAAGATTATTATGCACACAGTTACTATTCCGATGATAATGGTAAAACTTTCAAGATTGGCAATACTATAACTTTTGAAGGAGGAAATGAGACTATGGCAGCTCAAATATCAAAAACAGGACTTTACATGAATACTAGAAACCAGCAAGGAAATGTAAGGAACCGCATCATTTCCTAT
Organism: Sphingobacterium sp. UBA6320; assembly: GCF_002440335.1. Taxonomy (NCBI): domain Bacteria; kingdom Pseudomonadati; phylum Bacteroidota; class Sphingobacteriia; order Sphingobacteriales; family Sphingobacteriaceae; genus Sphingobacterium; species Sphingobacterium sp. UBA6320. The sequence continues at coordinate 70,275 of NZ_DJTA01000030.1, forward strand.
TCCAATGATGGCGGAGTAACATGGGATACAACTTTTTATGATAAAAATCTACCCGATCCAGTTAATCAAGGAGCAACTTTATCTTGGAAAAAAGGGAAAAATTATATACTAGCAGTCTGTAATGCTGCTTCAGAAAAAGATCGTGACAACCTGACATTGCGCATCAGCAAGGATCAAGGCAAAACCTGGTATTTCAATCAAGTTGTAGCAAAAGCACCAGCAGATTATAAAGGATCTTATTCCGCATATTCGGATATTGTACTGGTCGAGAAAAATAAAATTGGGGTATTATACGAAAAGGACAATTATAAAACGATTGTTTTTACCGTCGTCCCTGTCAAATAGAAAACAGATCATGAGACAAAGGGGTTTGTATCGTGTTAGATGCAAACCCCTTTATTGTCATATTAAATAAAATCAATTAAAACATCGGAACCTCAATCAACAATACTTTAGCATCCGATGTTGCTTGTACATCAATATCCTCTATTTCCCATATTCCGATCGCATCTCTACGATTTATAACCTCTCCTGCGATTTGAAGACTACCTTCTAGTACGAATATATAAACACCATTGCCTTGTCCATGTAAAGTATAATTTGTACTTATACCAGCATCTAGATCTGCCAAATTAAAATAAGCATCTTGATGAATAAACACAGCATGACTATCTGCTTTATTTGGAGATACAACAGTTGCAAATTTATTTTTACGATCTACATCTGCATAAGACTTCTGGTCATAACTAGGGGTCAACTGTCTTTCATTCGGGATGACCCAAATTTGAAGAAACTTAACCGGATTCTCTTTACTTCCATTAAATTCAGAATGCGTTACACCAGTACCTGCCGACATGATTTGCACATCTCCTGTTTGGATATCACGACTGGTACCCATACTATCTTGATGTGATAAAACACCTTCCAAGGGAATACTAACAATTTCCATATTGTCATGCGGATGACGACCAAAACCATTTCCTGCTTCGACAAAATCATCATTTAAAACACGTAATGCCCCAAAATTAACCTTATCTTGATCAAAATAGTTTCCAAAACTAAATGAGTGGGCACTTTTCAACCATCCAAAGTCAACATGTCCACGATTTTCTGATTTATGTATTATCTTTTGCATTTTCTTATATTTATATGTTCAAACACTCAAATAGAATACCAAGCTATAAATCAGCAAATAATGGACTTTTTAGCATGACATATTGACAAATCAACTGATCATTTCACACACCTATATCATCATCTTCACAAGGTTATAAATCACACTGGAAACATTTCTATTGCAGAAGAATTCCCAGTAAGACATACACGTCATCAGGCTATTTTAACTTATCTGGTGAAAAAGCATAAATAAGTGCTCGCGCTAATATGCGATTTGGATCAATCAGATTCATGCCATTATGATCATTTTCTGGAAGCGCCAATGGTAGTTCTGTACATCCCAAAACGATGATCTCCGCTCCTGCCTTTTTCAATTCGTCCATAGCACTATGCAGTTCCAGACGGACCTTATTTGTAACAGGAGTAGATTGTGCTTTAATACCATACTCTTTATCATATATAGCATCATGTACACGCCCTTGCCATTCATCACTAGGTTCCACGACTTCAAACCCTTCCTCCAATAACATATCCCGATAAAGACCCGAATTACGGGTGCCCGTAGTAGAAAGAATACCCACTTTTGCCTGTGGATAAAGAGCTTTCATAAAAGCAACGGTTTCGCTAATCAGGTGCAATACTTTAATCTTTTGATTCGTTCGGGCAAGCTCCTGCTCAAAGACAGAATAAATTGGAGCAGCATGCGCTGTATTACATGGAATACCTACCACGGTTACTCCCGCATGCTCTAATTGCCTTGTTATTTCGGCAATTGCTATAGCTGGATTTATGGTTGAATTTCCATTTAAATAGGCCGTTCGATCACCAATCAAATTAGGAAATGAATAAAGCATGACCGGTAAATGTTCCTGATCTGATACAGCAATAGTCTCTTCAATAATTTTTTTATAAATGTCCAATCCCCCTAAAGGACCAACACCTCCTATAATACCAATCATATTCTTCGTTTTCTAATTTAATGCACCTCTTCGTTATCCATAAGACCAAAAGGTCTCTCCTTTATCCAAAAATAATTCCATTAAAGATGTTTATAACCCCCATTCATATATCCGAATTATTAAACGTCACAGCAATTTTTCAATTATGAATATAAAAACTCTTAACCCATAATCAGTATGCCAATCCACTATACCGCTTTCATTTTTTCTTTAGAAATATGCAAACGAGGTGCCAAAGGCATATATCGAGCATTCGCTAAAAGATCTCGATCGATTATTAGCAGCTATGCTTGATTTATCATCAATAGATATATAAATAGCCTACGCACTGACCCTATTTCCTAATAAATTCTAACATTGACCATATGAAAATAGGAAGATAAAAAAATGGACCAAATAATAAACCGATATATAATATGGATTTTTTATTTGGTCACGTGATTTCATTGATTTGATATTGACGACAATAATACATTTGAAATATTATTGTATCAAGAAAAAGCATCTTGGATAGTCATTCTGAAAATTTAGTCACAAAAAAAACGACTTAATTTCTTAAGTCGTTTTAGTAGCCCGTAGGGGAATCGAACCCCTGTTTCTAGAATGAAAATCTAACGTCCTAACCCCTAGACGAACGGGCCATTTGGCATCTCCATCGGGATATTTCCCTGTTTGGAGATGCAAATATAGATATTTTTATCAATCTTCCAAAAAAGATTTAAAAAATTTATTAGATCAAATCAAAACCAATATCTCTACGGAAATATTTACCTTCAAAATAGATCCTTCCAGCATCAGCTGTGGCCTGTTGCAAAGCATCAAATAAGGTATCTTGTAAAGTCGTCACAGCAATAACGCGACCACCAGCACTGACGATATCGCCATCCTGTGTCGCTGTTCCAGCATGAAAGACAATAGATTCTTTTACATTCTCTATATTTGAGATTACTTTGCCAGATTCATAGTTTCCAGGATATCCGCCCGCAACTAACATAACCGTTACAGCAGTTTTTGAAGAAACAGTATAAGAACGTGTATCTAAGTTGCCTTGCGCAACACCTTCTAACAAATCAATTAAATCAGATTCAATACGAGGTAAAACCGATTCTGTCTCAGGATCACCCATACGCACGTTGTATTCAATCACTAGCGGCTCCCCTTCTACATTCATCAAGCCTATAAAAATAAATCCCTTATACGGAATTTGATCTTTCTTCAGTCCCTCAACAGTAGGTTTTATTATACGCTCTTCAACCTTACTTAAAAACACTTCATCAGCAAACGGAACTGGTGAGATCGATCCCATTCCTCCTGTGTTTAAGCCCGTATCCCCTTCACCGATACGTTTATAATCTTTTGCAGAAGGCAATACTTTATATGAATTGCCATCTGTCAGTACAAAAACAGATAATTCAATTCCCTTTAAAAACTCTTCAACAACAACCACGTCACTTGCAGCACCAAACTTAGAATCAGCGATCATCGCTTTCAATTCCAACTTAGCATCTTCCAAAGTTTCACAGATCAATACGCCTTTTCCGGCAGCCAGTCCATCCGCTTTTAATACGATGGGCAATTTTTGAGTTTCTAGATAAGCAAGCCCTTCTTCCAAATTACTCTTGTCAAAAGAGCGTGATGCAGCAGTCGGGATACCGTGACGATCCATAAATTGTTTTGAAAAGTCTTTAGAACCCTCCAATTGTGCTCCCTCCTGTTGTGGACCAATAACAGGAATATGTTTCAAATCTGCACGGTTCAAGAAATAATCATGAATACCTTTAACAAGCGGTTCTTCTGGACCAACCAAAACCATATTGATATCATTCGCCAAGGCAAAACTTGCGATACCATCAAAATCGGTTACCTTTAAAGCAACGTTTTGACCATATACACCCGTACCTGCATTTCCAGGAGCAATAAATAAATTTTGAAGACGCTTACTTTGCGAAAGTTTATAGGCGAAGGCTGATTCACGACCGCCAGAACCAATGATTAGGATATTCATATTACAAAGATATTTTTTTTAGCTTAATTATAAGAGAAAATTTAAAATTGCGTTGATATCCATTTAAAAACAACAAATTATTTAATATTTTTTCGTAATTTATTCCAAATTATTGATCCTCAATTTATGCGTCTTAAGGCAATTTTCTTCGGTTTGTTATGCATCATGTCATTGGTATCATTTGGGCAAACAGATATCCATCCACTCCTCGATAAATTACAGCGTCACGCCTCACAAAATCCAAAAGAAAAAATCCATATCCACATGGATAAGGAAAGCTATTCTGTTGGAGAAACCATTTGGATGAAGCTATATTGTACTTTTGCTCCAGAAAATCAATTATCCGGATTAAGCCGTATAGCCTACATTGATCTGCTTTCACCCGAAAATAAAACGATCAATACATTAAAAATACCATTGATAGCTGGTCTAGGAATTGCTGATTTTCCTCTCACAGACACCCTCATAGAAGGTTCTTACCGCATCCGAGCCTATACTCAGTGGATGAGAAATGATAGCTCAGCCTATTTCTTTGATAAGACAATACCGATATACAATGGCCGTTCTGATCACGTCATGACAGATGAGGAAATCATCGTCGATAGAGATAAAAAATATTATGCTATAAATCTAAAAACACTTTCAGGAAATCCTTTACCAGAGGTTAATATCAATTATAAAACACAATTAAAAAATGGCAAATTAAAAAGTGCACGGCAAAAAACAGATCAAAAAGGTCAAATTTTGATTGATATGAAAGATATATCAGCTGGTGAAACGATTAATTTATCTTTCAAATCTATAGATGGAATCACTGTTCATAAACTCCTGACAGTCCCTTCCGATAAATCAAATTATAGCTTACAGATACTACCTGAAGCCGGTACCATTACACATAACATACTCACAAAAATAGGCTTTAAAGCACTTAATAGTAGAGGACTTGGAGAAAAAGCTGAAATCAAAATCGTTGATAATAACAATGAAGTGATGTCCCTATTCGAAACCAACCCGCTAGGTATGGCAAGCTATCAGGTAAATTTAGACGCACAAAAAAAATATACAGCTATTGCCACCTTTACAGATGGCACTCAAAAAGAAGTTCCTTTTCCTGCCGTACAACTTTCAGGATTAAATATGAATGTTGCCAACCTGATAGACGATAGAGTATTCGTCCAGGTAAGCGGTAGTCCAGATAAAATAGATCAACAACAGATTTACTTGATCGCACATTACCAAGGCACGATCTTCCATGTAGCCAAGCAAAAATTAAATACCAAAGAAATTCTTTTTTCCATTCCCAGACCAAGCTTGCCGCTGGGTGTCATTCAATTGTCCATCTTGGATGCCAATTTGAAACCGATATTAGAACGCATGATCTTCAACTATCGGTCTGATAAACGATTAGCGATCAACACCAATACAGACAAACCAACATATGGGCTAAGAGAAAAAGTAACAATCACAGTTATAACTGGAAATAGCCAAGATTCTACTCGAATCTCCGCATTATCCGCATCTGTGGTCAATACCAATAATACAAAAATTGATTCTAATCACCGATCAAGTATCTATACATCCTTATTACTATGTTCAGAAATCAACGGCTTCATAGAAAATCCCAACTATTATTTTCCAGCTAATGAAGAGATCAAAAAAGTTGATTTAGACGACCTCATGCTCATACAAGGCTGGAGGAAATTGGATTGGTCCGCATTAGACGATACCCTCAATAAACCACAATATCCGGTTGAAAAGAGTTTATCCATATCAGGCACAGTGAAGAAACTGAGTCGTAAAGTAGTTGTACCACAAGCCACTGTTACGTTAATCCCAACGTCCAATATGCTTGCCGCCATTGACACATTAACAGGCATAGACGGAAGATTTTCTTTTGATGAACTCTTATTTCCAGACAGTACCAAATTTATTATTACTGCTACATCAAAAAAAGATAAAAATAGACTTGATATCGATTTAGACGAGATGGATATTCCAATAAATGATTCCAATAAAAATTTTCCAGAGATTATGAATCATATCAACACCAAATATTTGGAAAATATCAACAGTACCCAAACCTACTTTTCCGAACTCGAAAAAGCAGGACTTATGTCCAGGTCCATTCAACTCGAAGAAGTAAAAATAACACGTACAAATAAGAAAAAAATTGTTCAAAATTCAAGTAATCTAAATGGATCAGGAAATGCAGACCAAGTGCTTACAGAAGAAGATTTAGCAAACTGTTTTACGTTAGAACAATGCCTTGCAGGAAGACTAGCAGGGGTTAGATGGCAAAATGGCATACCCTATAGCACCCGAAGTAATGGTCCCATGCAAATTGTGCTTGATGGAATGTATATTGAAAGCGATCAAATTTCAATGCTAAGCGCACCAGATATCGCTAGCATTGAGGTGTTACGCAATATTAATTACACCTCGATATATGGATCTTATGGAGGTAATGGTTTGATCTTAATCACGACCAAAAGAGGTGATGGTGCTGCACGTGCTTTTACCCCCACTGGCATCCGAACCTTTATACCTAAAGGGCTTTACCTCAATCGTACATTCTATAAACCAATCTACGACGCCACACAAGCTTCGACAATAGGTTCAGACCTAAGAACAACGATACATTGGGAGCCCAATCTCATTACCAATCAATCAGGAGAAGCGAGTTTTGATTTCTATACATCGGACGAAAAAGGCCCTTATACCGTTATTTTGGAAGGAATAGACTTCACCGGCAGAATAGGAAGAAAAGCAATACAGATTAGTGTGAGAGATTAAATCGACAACAACAAAAAATATTATGAAACATATAGTAATCAAAACAGAAGATCGCATCGCAAATATATTTTTAGACCGTGGAAAATCCAATGCAATTGACATGGTTCTGTTGCAAGAATTAAATACAACTATTCAAGAACTAAAACTAGACCCTGCTATTGAGGGAGTCATCATACATGGCAAAGAAGGTTTTTTTAGCGCTGGTTTAGATTTGATTGCGCTATATGACTATGGTGAAGCCGAAATAAAAGCATTTTGGACCCTATTCTTGAAAAACACCAAAGATCTAGCATCCTTTCCCAAACCACTCGTTTCTGCGATTTCAGGACATAGTCCTGCTGGAGGCTGCGTGATAGCACTTTGTTGTGATTATCGCATTATGGCTAAAGGCAATTTTATCATTGGATTAAACGAAATACCTGTTGGACTCATCGTACCCGATAGCATCTTTCATCTCTACAGCTTTTGGCTTGGTAAAGCCAATGCCTATCGCTTCTTATTAGAAGGAAAATTGTTGACACCACAAGAAGCCCTTACGGTAGGCTTAGTGGACGAAGTCGTTTCACCAAATGCCATCCAAACAGCCGCATTACGCAAAATTAAGTCCGTGACACAGTTCGATAAAGAAACATGGCAATCTTGCAAATTGAATTTTAGATCAGAACTTTTTGAACAGTTAACTGTAAAGCAAGAGGAGACGATTGAAAAAATATTGGTACAGTGGTGGAAACCATCTACACGTAGCATATTAAAAACAATCATCGATAACTTGACAAACAAGAAAAAATAACAATAAATTAACCCGATTAATTTATGACACATTTGTTTAAGACCTCCGATGTTCTATTTTTGTAAATAACTCAGGGAAATTCTAATCCATTTTTAGTAGATAATAACAATGATGTTAAAAAATATAATGGTTCTCTTGTTCATATCGATCATCGCGCTCGGTAGTTGCAACAGAACTGCTGATAAAAAAGAAAGTCAACAAGATTCCATCGCTACAACCACAGCAGATTCATTACCAAAAGTGATGGATACACTCGCTGTCCCGAAGCAAGAAATCGCACAAGATGAATCTATTGATCGAGCAATATCAAATATAGTACGTGCGTATAGCATGCAAGATTCAAAAGCATTAAACAGCTATATTGACAAAACAATAGGTCTCTATACCATTTACAGACCTGGAGTTCAAGCCATATATGTACATGCCACATCCATTGATTTTAATCATCCGATTCCAGAATATTATCCCTATCCAAAACCCAATTTCTCAGGAAAAGTAACCTTTGGAATACTGCCCGTATACGACTGTGGAAAAGAAACCTGGAATAAAAAAGGATTATTCTGTAACAATAAGCAACATCCAACAGAATTGTCCCAAACGGCAAAATTTATGAATGAAATTTTGGAAGCAAAAATATCAGATGCAGAAATACAAAAGTTAAAAGCACTCGAAGCCAAAAGCTACCGAGTCATCTTAACAGACAAAAATGCACCACTTATCTTTCATATCACGAAGCAAAGTAATCGATGGGTATTAACGGTTATAGATCGTGCCTATGGAAGCTGTGATGCTTAACCTGAAATTATATTTCACGAGAAAAGCATCATAATCCTAAAAAAATTTTTAATTTGACAGTTTTAATTCACAAAAAAATGATTAGTCTGGATCAAGAAATACAAGCAAAAGTCAATCAATGGCTGGGCTCAGAATACGACGAAGCAACGAAAACAGCTTTAAAAAAATTAATCGACAACAACGAAACAACTGAATTAACAGATTCTTTCTACAAAGATTTAGAATTTGGTACAGGAGGTCTACGTGGAATCATGGGTGTAGGTTCCAATAGAATGAATAAGTATACCATTGGTAAAGCTACTCAAGGTTTAGCTAATTATTTAAAAAAACAATTCTCAAACCAACCGATCAAGGTTGCAGTTTCTTATGACAGTCGCAATAATTCACAAATATTTGGACAGCTAGTCGCTGATGTGTTTTCTGCTAATGGCATACAGGTTTATTTATTTGATGAACTTAGACCTACACCGGTATTATCCTTTGCCATCCGTCATTTTGGTTGCCAAAGTGGTGTCATGCTTACAGCCTCTCACAACCCAAAAGAATATAATGGATATAAGGCCTATTGGAACGATGGATGCCAATTAACAGCTCCCCACGATGAGAATGTCATTACAGAAGTAAATACGATTCAAAGTGTATCGGAAATACGATTTCAGTCTAATCCTGAAAATATCGTTTCCGTAGGACCAGAAATAGATGAAATCTATATTCAAGAAAATAAAAAATTAAGCATACATCCCGAAGCAGTACAAGAGCAGAAAGATCTTAAAATTGTATTTTCCCCAATCCACGGAACAGGAATAACCATTGTTCCCCAACTTTTAAAAGAATGGGGATTTGAAAATGTCATCATTGTGGATGAACAAGCGACCCCTGATGGCAATTTCCCAACTGTGATTTATCCTAATCCAGAGGAAGAAGACGCGATGGCCTTGGCAAAAAAGAAAGGCGAAGAGGTAGATGCAGACCTTGTACTAGCTACCGACCCTGATGCCGACCGTGTCGGTATTGCCATTAAAAACGATAAAGGTAATTTCCAGTTATTGAATGGTAATCAGATCGGGAGCCTATTGGTTTATTACGTATTAAGTTCAAAAAAGGAACAAAATCAACTCCACAATAATCCATACGTCGTCAAAACCATTGTGACGACCAACCTACAAGCGGAAATTGCCAACCATTTTCAAGTTCCATATTACGAAACATTGACTGGTTTCAAATATATTGGCGAGCTGATGACCAAATTAGGCGACTCAGCAACTTATCTTGTCGGCGGAGAGGAAAGCTATGGCTATTTAGTTGGAAGCCTTGTACGTGACAAGGATGCGCCAAATGCCTGTGCCTTCTTGGCCGAGATGACCGCTTATTATAAATCAAAAGGCAAATCCTTATATGAAGTTCTTTTGGATATCTATCAAGAATTTGGATGTTATCAAGAAAAATTGGTGTCATTAACAAAAAAAGGTAAGGCTGGTGCAGAAGAAATCAAATCCATGATGAGCAATCTACGTGCAAACCTACCCAAATCACTAGGTCATATTGCCGTCGTAGAAGTCCGCGATTACGAAAATTCGGTTGCGATTGATATGGCATCTGGAGATAAAAAAGCCATCGAATTACCAAAATCAGATGTTTTACAATTTATCACCATAGACGGAGATGTTATCTCAGCAAGACCATCCGGTACAGAACCTAAAATAAAGTTTTATTGTTCTGTAAAAGCAGCATTAACAGATCAATCCAATTACGCTGAACTTCAAAAAGAATTATCAGCAAAAGTAGATCGAATGATGGCTGATATTATTTAATCGTTGCTATGCAAAAGTGGAAACTACTCTCATCAGAATATATCAGTCAAGCACCTTGGGCAACCTTGCGTCGAGATACATGCAAACTGCCTGATGGTACGATTAACGATCATTATTACGTGCTCGAATATCCAAATTGGGTCAACATGGTAGGTATTACAGAAGACAATAAACTTCTTGTCATCAAACAATACCGCCATGCCGCGGAAGAAATTATTCTGGAGATTCCAGCTGGAACAATGGAAGAAGGTGAAGAACCCCAATTCGCAGCGGAACGAGAAATGCTAGAAGAAACAGGATATGCTTTTTCCAAGATCGAGAAAATTGCTGAACTATATGCTAATCCGGCAACAAGTAAAAATATTACGCATACTTACCTGATGCAAGGAGGTAAAAAAGTTCAAGAACAAGATTTAGATGAAAGTGAAGATATTGAAGTCATGTTAGTATCGCTGGAAGAGGCTAAAGAATTACTTCTTCAGAATAAATTTGGACAGGCACTGCAAAGTTCTGCCCTATTTTATGCCTTTCACAAATTGAAAATATTTTAGGCAAAATAGATTCATATTTAACATAAACTTGACACAAATAGGGTTATTTTGATATCAAAATAACCCTATTATTATGAATTGATTAAATATCAGAGATTCAGCCATTCGTTTTCTCCACCCTATCATTTTTTGTACCTTTGCATGATGGTAAGAGAAATATTTGAAACCAAAAGAAAAGCACTTAAAATAAATCTAAACTCAGAGATTTACGGCACTTTTGCTGAAATTGGAGCCGGTCAAGAAGTCGCTCGTAATTTTTTCAATGCAGGAGCTGCATCGGGAACAATAGCCAAGACAATGTCTGCATACGATATGGCCTTCAGCGATGCCATCTACGGAGAAGAAGAAGATGGTCGATATGTAAGCCGCACCCGTTTAACAAAAATGTTAAAACATGAATTTGATCTATTGACAAAACGCTTACATGGTGAAAAATACTGCAATAAAAAATTCTTCGCTTTTGCCGATACCGTTACCACATTAAACTTCACAAAAACAAACGAACCACATGGTTGGATCGGTGTTAGATTTCAACATGAAGTAGATGGCCCTACCAATGATATCATTATACACGTCAGACTTCTTGATAGTGACAATCAGCTACAACAAAAAGTACTAGGCATCATTGGCGTCAATTTACTTTTTGCAGCCTATTACTATACTGATAACGTACAAACGATGATCGAGTCATTAGTTGACAATTTATCTGTTGGATCAGTAGAAATAGATCTTGTAAAAGTAAGTGGTCCTTTATTTGAAAATGTGAATGAAAGGCTTATTAACCTATATCTCATTGCAAAAGGATTTGCTAAAGCAGCTATCTTCAAACCAGATGGCAAAGCAGCACAGATCAAAGACTACCTTTACAAAAAGAATATCATTCTTTTAAGAACAAAATATAGACAAAAATCCCTGCCAAACTTTGACTTATTCAACCTTGCAGTTGATCAATTTAAAAAGAATACAGGAGCAACATCAGAAAATACAGTTGTACTGATTGAAGTATTGATGGGCAATGTGCTTGAAGAAGATCATATCATTACCGACAAAGATCTAGAAGAGTTCGCACATCGTGCCGAAGAACTGTGCTCAACAGGAAACAATATTATTGTCAGCAATTTTAGAAGGAATAATCACCTTGCAGAGTTTATCAATAATTTTAAACCAAAAAATATTGGTATTGCAACCAACGTTTCCAATTTAAAAAATATCTTTAATTCGGACAATTACAATAAGGAGCATTACACGAATGAGTTGCTTTCCTATATTTCAGGTATGTTTAACAAGAACATCAAATTGTATGCATATCCTTACTTATTGAAAAAGGAAAACAAGATTATTACGACACAAAATATGTCTGTTTCCGAAGAAGCAAAACCCCTATTCGATTTCCTAATTAAAAATGGCTACATCATAGACATCGAAAATTACGACATTAAATATGTGAAAACGGTGTAAACAACATCAGATATTAAACAATATAGGCTCCGAATGGAGCCTATATTGTTTATAAGAACTTTTTGTAGATCGAATATAAGATCTTCAGATCGTTATCCTTCAAGATGGCTACATTGGCATTACTCTGAATATAATGCTGTTTAAAAGCTTTTATCGCTGCATCTAAATTTTTAACATCATAACCAATAATTCTTAATGCCAATTTTGGATTGAAATCTATCGGCGGAGTCTCCAGATATTCATCGTACCAATAACCAAAACCTTTATCTGCTAACGTTTTCCAAGGAAAGCGTGAAGGGTCATTTTTTCGGGTAGGCGCCAAATCCATATGGCCAATGAAATTTGCCTGTGGAATATTGTATTTCACCTTCAGATATGACAATAATTCCGTCAGTGCGTTGATCTGGGCATCAGTCCAGGGATCGGTGGTTCCATTATTATCTAATTCAATACCAATAGAAGAAGAATTCAGATCCGTATCATTTCCCCACTTGCCTATACCCGCATGATGCGCACGGTAATAATCATTGACCATCTGCACGACTTTACCAGTACGACCAACGACATAGTGCGCACTAACACCCGCTTTCTCAGAGTGAAAAGTACGTATCGTCTGTCCCAATGAATCCTGAGCCGTATGATGGATGACCACATAGTTTGGTTTGCGCATGCCAAAGTTTATGGATGCGATCCATTCTTTTTCAACGGATATCGGCAATTTACCAATAGCTTGGTTGGTGACTGGAGTAGTAGCATATTCTTTGGCAAGGATCTTTGCTTTTTTCTTATAGACTTTTTCAGTAGCCGCGTATTTACCTGTCGAACAGGAAGCAAATAGTGCTGTTATTACTAGAAAGGTTATTGTTGCTTTTATTTTCATTTTCAATGTGATTATTCGATGTGCACTTAACTCGTTTATCTCTAATTAATTCTCCGACAGCTTTTGCTACGCCTTATCAGCAAACGCCTACCTCAGTACAAACAAACTTAGATAAATTTGTTTTAAACAGTTATTAAATAACAGAAAATATCTTTTTAAATTTTACAGCGATATCCCCTTAGATACTCCACTGTTACCATATGCCTGCTGCATCAGTAAAATTTTATACTTAATCTCCAGATCATTTTATAAAAAAAAGCCTTCATTTGATCAAATGAAGGCTTTTAACAAGAATATGCCTGGATTAAGCTTCAGCGTACTCCTCAATAGAAGGACATGAACAAATTAATGTTCTATCACCCTGTGAGTCATTTACACGACCAACAGAAGGCCAAAACTTACGATCTTTCAAATAAGTCAAAGGATATGCAGCCGTTTGGCGAGAATAAGATTTCGTCCACTCGTCAGCGGTTACAACAGATGCAGTATGAGGTGCATTTTTCAACACGTTATCTACCTGATCAACATCCCCCAATTCAACCGCAGCAACTTCTTGACGAATAGCAATCAAAGCGTCACAGAAACGATCTAATTCCGCCTTAGATTCAGACTCCGTAGGCTCTACCATCAAAGTACCAGCCACAGGGAAAGAAACTGTAGGAGCATGGAAACCATAATCCATTAAACGTTTAGCAATATCCGCAACCTCAACACCTACATTTTTGTAAGAACGACAATCTAAAATCATCTCGTGTGCACAACGGCCATTTACTCCAGAATACAATACTGGGTAGTGGTTTTCCAAACGAGCTTTGATATAGTTTGCATTCAAAATAGCTGTTTTCGTAGCATTAGTCAATCCATCTGCACCCATCATTGCAATATAAGCATGCGAAATAATCAAGATCGATGCAGAACCAAACGGAGCAGCAGATACTGCAGTGATACCCTCAGCACCAGAAACTTCAACTACTTCGTGGTTTGGTAAGAAAGGAACTAAGTGTGCTGCCACACCAATTGGACCCATACCAGGACCACCACCACCGTGAGGGATACAGAATGTTTTATGTAAATTCAAGTGACATACGTCAGCACCAATACGACCTGGGCTAGTCAAACCAACCTGAGCATTCATATTAGCACCATCCATATATACCTGTCCACCATTTTCGTGGATAATTTCACAGATCTCAATGATAGGCTCTTCAAACACACCATGTGTTGACGGATAAGTCACCATGAATGAGTTCAAATTAGCCGCATGTTCTGCAGCTTTCGCTCTCAAATCTTCAACATCAATGTTACCACGATCATCACATTTAACAACGACAACTTTCAGTCCAGCCATAGAAGCTGAAGCAGGGTTAGTTCCGTGCGCAGAAGCAGGAATTAAACAGATATTACGGTTATGATCTCCGCGGCTTTCGTGATAAGCACGAATCACCATTAAACCGGCATACTCACCTTGAGCACCAGAGTTTGGTTGGAAACTCATTTTAGCAAAACCCGTGATTTCAGATAACCACTCGTTCAACTCTCCGATCAACTGCATATAACCCGAAGTTTGGTCTGCAGGAGCAAATGGATGTAGACCACCGAAGTTAGACCAGGTAACTGGAGTCATCTCAGCAGTAGCATTCAATTTCATCGTACATGATCCCAATGGAATCATCGAGTGACATAATGATAAATCTTTAGCTTCCAAAGATTTGATGTAGCGTAACATCTCATGCTCAGAATGGTAGCTATTGAATATCGGGTGCGTTAAGTACTCAGAAGTACGAACCAAGTCAGCTGGCAACGCTGATGTCAATGATGATTCAATAGATTCGAAATCAACATCTGCTATATTTTTTGCCTTAACTTTCGCAAATACTTTAACGATCGTTAAAATATCTTCATATGTCGTCGATTCGTCAATAGAGATACCAACTACCGAACCAACATAATGGAAGTTCATTTCATTGTTTAAAGCTTCAGATTTTAATCCAGCAACTTCACCTCCTAATTCGAAACGTACAGTATCAAAATAGTTTTTATTTAATTGTGTATAACCTAATTGTTGAACAGCTTGATCTAACAATTGAGTCAAATCATGAATACGGCTTGCAATATCTTTGATTCCCTGAGGACCATGATACACCGCATAGAATGATGCCATGATCGCTAACAAAGCCTGTGCAGTACAGATGTTAGAAGAAGCCTTATCACGACGAATATGTTGCTCACGAGTTTGAAGTGCCATACGCAATGCATAGTTCCCGTTAGAATCAGTTGTAACACCAATAATACGACCAGGAATATTACGTTTGAAAGCATCTTTAGTTGCAAAAAATGCAGCATGAGGACCACCAAAACCCATTGGTACACCAAAACGTTGAGAATTACCCACAACAACATCAGCACCCCATTCACCCGGAGGAGTCAACAAAGTTAAACTCATCAAATCTGCAGCAGCACAAACAGTAATGTTTTTAGCGTGAGCGGCAGTAGTGAAAGCTTTATAATCAATGATAGAACCATCTCCAGCAGGATACTGAACAAATGCAGCAAATACATCATCCGTTAAACTATCTTCAGAAATAGCTTCAATACGAAGTTCAATCCCAAAAGATAATGCACGAGTTCTTAATACATCAATCGTTTGTGGATAAGCATTTTCAGAAACTAAGAAAACATGAGCATTTTTATTTTTACGAGCTGAGTAAAGCATAAACATACCTTCAGCAGCAGCAGTAGCCTCATCTAATAAAGACGCATTCGCGATCTCTAATCCTGTTAAATCACAAATAACAGTTTGAAAATTTAACAAAGCCTGTAGACGGCCTTGAGCAATTTCTGCTTGGTATGGCGTGTATTGTGTATACCATCCTGGATTTTCAAAGACATTTCTTTGAATAACACCTGGTAAAATCACATCAAAATAACCTTGTCCGATATAAGACTTGAACACTTTATTTTTTTCTGCAATTTGTTTTACCCTTTTCAAATAAGCGACTTCGCTTAAAGCAGCAGGCAATTGTAAAGCTTGTTTAGCACGAATCTGTGCAGGAACAGTTTGCTCAATAAGTTGGTCAAGCGAGTCAACGCCTAAAAATTCCAACATTTCTTTCGTTTCAACCGATCTTGGTCCGTTGTGACGATCTTCAAATTTTTCTTGAAAATGTATGTTACTCATGTGTGCAAAAAATTAATGCCTTTCGCTAGATTTTTACTTTTTTGGTTTTCTTAAAAATAATAGCAAAACAGCTGCTTTTTGGATGTGCAAAGATACATTTTTTAAAGTCCTAAAAAAAGCGGTTTATGATCGTAAAAATAATTATTAGAATACCAATACAAAACAATCGTTTGCGATCTCATTCTTAATCAAAATTTAAAGGCAATCTAGCACAGATAAACCCACCTGAAAACACCGTGCGTAACAACCTATAGTCATCCATGAAAAAGCCTCCAAAATCTTGCAAAAAAATTGTCACAATCAGCAGATTCAAATTTATCTTTAAAACCTCAAATCTGTACTACAAAAAACGGGGTGTTTCTTCATAATGAAGAAACACCCCGTTTTTTCTATTCAAAAAGATTAAAACGAATAGCGTAAGCCTAACTGAAATTGGTAAGGATTACCAGATGGATTGACCACACCTGTATTGTTCAAATTGTAATTAAATTGTTGTTTGACATTATCAAATGCAGGCAAAGCTGGATTTCCATTTGCAGCTTTTACACCCAATGAATATAGCGCTTGATTACCTAAAGATTCATTGACACCCCAAGTTTTCTTGAATAAATTGGCGACGTTAAACAGATCCGCAGATACTTCCAGTGCATGAGATTGATATAGATTAAACTTCTTCGCAATACGCAAATCGATTAGCCCATAAAAACCATTAATCCCTCCATTTCGCTGCGCCATAGCACCCTCATATTTTTTAATATATTCCTTTAAACTTTGACTCGCATTTGGATTGTTTAGCAATGCTTGCAGCCCATCAGCAAGGTTGGTTGGAGTCTTGCTACTATTTGGATCAAAGATATAGGCCAGATCATTATCTCCAGCAACAAAATCACCATTGATATTACCACCAGCCAGTAAACTATAACGTGTACCGCCGATACCAGAATAACGAACCCCTACGCTAACCCCATAAAATGTAGGCAATGTACCATAAATAACAACTTTTTTGCGGAATTGATTATTCGAGTAAGTCATATGGCTCAAATCCCTAGGATCATCTTTTACAGCTAAAGATAACGTTGCGGTATTGGCCACATTTCCGTTGTACGAAGTATTATCTTTAGCATCATTCCAGGTATAGCTCACCGAAATTGAACCATCCTTATAGTATTGGTAACTGGCGTCTAATACAACGGCAAATTGATTGACCTTACCTTCAGAATTTAACTCCAGTACACGACCAAATTTATTAGATATACGACCTTGTTTCCAATCAGACTCTCCATTTACGATAGCCGATAAGGGTACAAAGACCCCACGGTTATCCTCATTCTGCAATCTAAAGAATGGATCCTTCACCATGTTGCGATCGACATACATGTAATTGTTTCTTCCCAAATTCATATAAGCAGAAACTCCTACTTTCAATTTTTCGGTAAAGAAATGTGAATAAGACATATTTGCCTTATATACTACCGGTATTTTAGCATCTGGACCATAGGTATTAATGGTTGGAACTTGAAATTGTGCCAAAGTCGGAGTTGAAGAAGGATCTTGACGATATTTCACAAAATCTGGTGTAGGTACATCAGTACCACGAACATCAACCGTTGCAAAGTGCTTACCGTCAAATGTCAAATTATTGATCGTCATGTAATTATTTATGTCCGAAGCAAATATTCCTGCACCGATACGGAAGAAGTCTTTATGATTTTCATTCACATCCCATGTCATCTGAAAACGAGGCTGTATGACCAGAGATTTCAATTTATGATCCGTTCTAACCCCAACTTCTTTCAATAGCTCTTCATTTAACGGGGAAGTCGGATAATGTCCATAATCAAAACGCAAGCCCGCAACCAAATCCAGACCAGTGGCTAATTTGGATTGTAATTGTCCGTATGCTCCAGCATTAAAGATCTTACCAATAACTGTTGGATCGGCAACTAAAGGGACTTCTCTATAAAAATTATAGGCTTTTTGATCTTGAAAATTTTGAAGTGCAGTTCTGGAATCACTTGCTCCAAAGTGAAAGCGTCCGTTGACTTCGCTACCATATACAGAACTAGCATGCGTATACATCAGATCAACACCAAATGTATAATTGATCTTGTCGGTATTGTAGTATAGATTGTTAACTAATTGGAAGACATTGTTTTTAAAAGACTCTTGAGCAAAACGGTGTCCTCCTAACTGAGCAGTTGTTCTTAAATCATTAGTTCCCACTCGACTGACGATATTTTCTACGATCGCTCTTGGGATATTTTGACTTGGCAACTGATCACCAGGACTACTATTTTGATACGTATATAGATGCTGTAACTTCAGCTCATTGGTGATGTTTGATGAAACAGAAGTTCTCAATGTCGCTAAGAAGCTATTATCAATATTCTTGTCATTACCATACGATTCATAAAGAGTAATCGGTTTATTGTCCTGTAACCCCAATTTATTGATATCGCTAGTGAAGTTATTGCGGATGGTCAGTAAATTACTATTATTGATCTGCCAGTCAATTCGACCAAACACGGCATCAGAATTTCTTTTTTTATCAAAAGAGCCAAACTGAGGGTCGTTGCTCACACCGTATTTTTGTCTACCGATATTAACAAATTCATTTAAATTTTCAGGTGAGATTTTAAAACGTTCCTCATCCAGAGTAGAAGTAATATCCGCTATAATCAACGGTCTAGCATCCTTTTGATGATCCCATGCAACAAAATAATGGAGTTTATCTTTAATAATTGGACCACCTAAGGTAAAACCATACTGATAAGTCGAAAAATCATTGGTCCTTTTTTTTCCATCAATCGTATAGGGACTAGATAACCAGTCTGCCCTTGAATAGATCCACGCACTTCCTTGTGTTTTATTGGTTCCCTGCTTCGTCACCGCACTAACAGTACCGCCTCCCGCTCGACCATAGGTGACATCATATTGATTGGTCACCACCTTAAATTCACGTACCGCTTCAATGGATATCGAAAACGGAGCACCACTTCGGCTTGTTGTAGAACCCGCAGATGTTGGATTTTTGGCATTCATCCCATCTATGGTAAAGTTGGTTGATGAACCAAGCTGCCCACCGATATTATCACCTTTACTCAAAGGCGACAAGTCCATTAAAGAAGTAAAGTTCCTTCCATTGACAGGTAGCTTTGCGATATCCTTTGCCGTTACAGAAGTTGCCGCACCCAAATTTTCAATTTGATTTTTCAAGGTGCTCACACCTCGCAATTCAACAGTCTCTAAAACATTCGATGCATTTTGAATGGGAATATGAACACGGATTAGATCCCCTTGATTTAAGTTATAGCCTTTTCTGATCTGTTCGCCATAACCGATATAGGTTACCTTAATTGTATAAGGACCGCCCAAAGGCAATTCTTTAAAATTATAATCACCATGAGCATTGGTAGATGTTTTGGTTGTAAAACCTGTCGATTCATTGCGAGCCTCGACCGAAGCTCCCTGTACCCCCACTGAATTTTCGTCCGTAATTTTTCCTGCAAAGCCAGCCTGTGTTGTCTGTGCATATAAACCCGATCCCATTACGGCTAAACATGTGGTTAGTAAAAATTCTTTCATCTAGTATTTCGTTACATTGTTATACGGCAAAACTAACGACCACCTGTTAACTAGAACTGAACTGTATGTTATCAAATTATAAATGAAAAAAGCCAGCTAAATGCTGGCTTTTAATATAATATAGTGAATTTAAAATCCAGAGGATTAAAATGTTTATATAACTCATCAAATAGGGAATCACCATATTTCACATAAAGTAAACCAAAGTTTTCGGACCTCTCTTGCAGGCCCCCTCCTGGGAATAGACGCTCTTTAATATGGTCAATATTTGACAATGCATCTTTATGATTACGCTTTTCAGCACGCATTAATTTTTTTTCCAAGTTATTGATGGCCTTTTTTAAGCGTGCTTTAATCGCTTCGGTACTTGGAGCAAGGCTTGGGTCGATCTTATGTGTACGGAGTTTTATTTTACCAAAGATCGCATTCAGTTCCATCCACTCATCATTTAAATTCAAACGATGCTTGGTCTGTCTACGCACAAATTCTTTTTTAAGGATTTCACTATCTCGAAAGATACTTTTAAACGTAAGATCTTGTCTAAATATCTTAGAAACGACATTGTCCTCTGTGATCATCGCCGAATTGCGAGGGATCAGAATTGGAAAATCAATACCATATTGATCGAAATTAGCTTTTAACTGCATCCAATAGACCATCTCGGCACCACCACCAATATAAGCTAGGTTGGGCAATATGATCTCTTGATACATTGGACGCATCACCACATTGGGGCTAAAGCGCTCTGGATGAAGATCGATCTCTTGCTCCAATTCAGCTCTTGTAAAATATAGATCCTGATGGAGCACCTCATATCGACCATCGTCATTCAGCACGATACGCTCTCGATAATCATCTGTCAAATAAAAGAAATTGATTTCTCGAGCATGCACCTGTGTCGCAAATCCTGCTTCCTCCAATTCCTGAGACGTCTTTTCAATGGCCTTAAAGCTTTTTTCATTTAAAATATCATCGGCAATAATTGGTTTGAAAACAGCTTTAAGTTGCTCATCATCAGCATCAATGATCACTAATCCAAACTTCTTAAAAAGCTCATTGACCATATATCGGGTAGCATCCGCTAAATGCTCATGTTTAAGATAAGCATCTTCAATAATACGGGTGAGTTTACAAGAATTCTCAGAAAGTCCTAAAACACCATTATATTGTTTAACAGCCTCAACGATAGAGGCCGTATCCATCCTTCCTGTAGCCGATACCGCAGGGGTATCCCATACGATCTTCTTCCCTGAAAGTTTTGTATGATTGATTTCTGCAAAATCATGGTCCTCGGTAGCCATCCAATAGACCGGAACAAATTCCTTATCCGGAAACTTTACTTTTAGATCATCTGCCAGACGAATGGCTGTAATGATCTTAAATATAAAATAAAGAGGCCCAGTAAAAATATTAAGTTGATGTCCTGTCGTGATAGTATACGTATCTTCCAACAGTAACTTATCAATATGAGCAGAAACTTGAGGAGACGTTGTTAAGAGATCTCCATACTGCGCTTTTAGTCGGTCAACTAAAAGTGTACGCGAGAGAAAAGGTTTTTTTTCTTTAATCTGCTTTTCAAAACCAGCAACTGTAGGCCAATTTCCCACAAAAGGAGTTAAGGCCTGATCCTGATTTAAATAAGCAAGAAGTGTTTTAGAAAAGCTGTTGGTTTCACTATAGTCTATATAAGTTGCTTTCATTCGTAGTTACATTTGCACTAAACACAGATTAAGATACATAATTGCTATACAAAGTAAGCAAATTTATTTTCTCTGCGCACAAATGTACTGTTTACGAATAAAAGCAACAATTGGATCGTTATTATTTGACAATAGATCCATATAAATCAAAGTCTTCTGCACGGTCAACTTTTACCTGTACAAAGTCTCCGATACGGGCATAATTTGTTTTTGCATCAAGCACAACTTCGTTATCGACCTCAGGAGAGTCATATTCCGTTCTTCCGATAAAGTAATCACCATCAACACGGTCAATCAATACCTGATATGTATTGCCGATTTTCTCTTGATTAATTTCAAAAGATATTCCTTGTTGCACTTCCATGATCGCTTCTACACGCTCTTGTTTCACTTCATCAGGAACATTATCTTCCAAAGAGTGCGCATGTGTTTTTTCTTCATGTGAATACGTAAAACATCCCAAGCGATCAAAACGTGTTTCTTCAACCCATTCCAACATCTCTTGAAAATCTTGCTCCGTTTCATCAGGATAACCACAGATCAATGTCGTACGTAAGGCGATATTAGGAACTTTATCACGGATTTTATTAACCAGATCAATTTGTTTCTGCTTACTCGTACCACGACGCATCGAAGTCAGCATACGATCAGAAATATGTTGAAGAGGCATATCCAAATAATTACAGATATTAGAACGCTCGTTCATCGCATCAAGTATATCCATTGGGAAACCAGAAGGATAAGCATATTGCAAACGAATCCAATCGATCCCATCCACATCAGATAAATGGCGCATCAAATCAGAAAGATTACGTTTACCATAGATATCCAAACCATAATAGGTTAAGTCCTGTGCGATCAAAATCAATTCTTTAGTACCATTAGAAGCTAAGAACTTTGCCTCTTTTACTAAGTCATCAATAGATTTTGAGACGTGCTTGCCACGCATCAAAGGAATGGCACAGAATGAACATGGACGATTACATCCTTCGGCGATTTTAAAGTACGAATAGTGCGAGGGAGTCGTCAACATACGCTCACCCAACAATTCATGACGATAATCTGCACCAATAGATTTTAACAGATCTGGCAAATCATTTGTTCCAAAATATCCATCTACATTTGTGATCTCAGACTGCAATTCAGGCTTATAACGCTCCGAAAGGCATCCTGTTACGATCACTTTATTTATTTTCCCTTCATCTTTCAATTCAGAGAACTGCAAGATGGTGTCGATGGACTCTTGTTTGGCATTATCGATGAAACCACAGGTATTGATGACAACGATATCGTTTTCTTGAATATTAGTCGCCTCGTGTACGACTTCAATTTGATTACCTTTTAATTGTCCCATTAAAACTTCACTATCGTGAATATTCTTAGAACAACCTAATGTAACCACATTTACACGAGGTTTTGATTTTGGCTCTACAGCCTTGCTATATTTTGTTTTCATACACTGGATGTGGATTACTTGAACAGCGAATCCACAAACTCTTTTTTGTTGAATAACTGTAAATCGCCGATTTTCTCACCGACACCAATATATTTTACAGGTATTTTAAATTGATCGGAAATGCCGATAACTACCCCACCTTTTGCGGTACCATCCAGCTTCGTCAATGCCAACGCATTGACATCTGTCGCTTGTGTAAATTGGGTACATTGTTCTATGGCATTTTGACCCGTCGAGGCATCCAAAACCAGTAGAATTTCATGCGGTGCACCAGGAACGACCTTCTGCATGACATTTTTTATTTTCCCCAATTCATTCATCAAGCCTACTTTATTATGAAGACGACCCGCAGTATCGATGATACATACATCATCGCCATTAGACACTGCAGATTGAACAGCATCATATGCCACAGAAGCAGGATCTGAACCCATAGCTTGCGCGACAACACGAACACCTACACGTTCACCCCAAAGTTTAATTTGCTCCACGGCAGCAGCACGAAAAGTATCTGCAGCTCCCAAAACAACTTTATTTCCTGCCGCTTTTAGCTGATGAGCAAGTTTTCCAATGGTCGTCGTTTTACCTACACCATTGACTCCCACCACCATAATGACGTAAGGCTTATGATTTCCGTATTCAAAATTTTCAAAATCTGAACTATTATTTTCTGCTAATAATTCTTGAATCTCTTCTTTCAATAGCGTATTAAGCTCTGATGTAGATACATATTTATCCCGTGCGACACGGGATTGAATACGATCGACAATTTTTAAAGTTGTCGTCACACCAACGTCTGAGGTTACCAATATTTCTTCCAAATTATCTAAAACATCATCATCGATAGTTGATTTACCAACAACTGCTTTTGTAATTTTAGAAAAGAAACCTTCTTTAGTCTTCTCCAAACTTTTATCTAAAGCTTCTTGCGCTTCAGGAGTTTCTTGTTTCTTCTTGAAAAAATCGAATAATCCCATTTATATATGTTCCGCTTATGAATACGTTATTATTTATCTTCGAATCAGTTTAAATACTGAGAGTCAAAGATAGATATTTGAAACCAACAAAAAAAGCCCTTTCGGTAGATACCAAAACGGCTATTTTTGAATTCTTTTTAAAGAAAAACTTTAAAAAAGGAAAATTACTAGTTATTTTTTGCAGCCTGTGCTAAAGTATCTTTTACTTTATCGTTGTGGATCATAGCCTCTTTGAAAGTATAAGCTCCAGTTTTAGCTGATTTAGTTGTAATAATAACCTTTGTATATTCTTTACCGCCACCTTTTTGTAACGATGCAACAGATTTCTTTGCCATGGTATTAATATTTTAACTTAGCGCCTACTCAGCAACCAAGATGTGAATTACTTAATTTCTTTGTGAACAGTAACTTTTCTCAATACTGGGTTGAATTTTTTCAATTCTAAACGCTCAGTAGTATTTTTCTTGTTCTTAGTAGTGATGTAACGAGACATTCCCGGAAGACCACTTTCTTTGTGTTCAGTACATTCTAAGATAACTTGTACTCTATTTCCTTTTTTAGCCATTGTTTTACTTTATTTTGAATCCTAAAAAATGATAGGATTGAAATTCATGAATGATATTTTATGCAACAGGCGAAAAATCAATTAGATTGATCCTTTTTTAATGAACTTACTGATAGCAGAAGTGATACCAATTTTGTTAATCGTTTTAATCGCCGAAGTCGAAACTTTTAATGTAATCCAACGATCTTCTTCTGGAATGAAGAAACGTTTTGTTTGCAAATTTGGGTAAAATTTACGTTTTGTTTTAGCGTTAGAATTAGATACATTATATCCATTCATTGCTGTTTTGCCTGTTAAATCACAAATTCTTGACATGATATTATGTTATTTTGTTGTCTTAATTTAAATATATCTTTTTGCAAAGAGTGTGCAAATATCTATATTTATTTTGTTAAATGCAACAATTTTAAGGATTTATTTTTAAAAAAATAAATATTCAGGTCTTAGTAATGGCAAAAATAATGCATTTAATTATATTATATTTGCTAAATCAAAGAAAATAGTTTTCAACAATTCACATTTGTAAACATTATGAATAAATATCTACGCCGAGGACTATTAGAAATTATACTTGCTATTTTACTCATTCTTTTGGGTTATTACCTCATGCAGTTAAAAAACAACTGGTATAAACCTGTCATGATTCTAGGCGTAATTTCATTTGCTATTGGATTCCTTCGTATCTTCTACCGACTGATTCGAAAAATCGATAGAACCAGTCTACTAGAAATGCGAAAAGGAAAAAAGAACAATTAAATATGCTTCATAAAACAAGAGGAATAGTATTAAAATCGACCAATTATTCTGAAAGTAGTGTTGTTGCACAAATCTATACAGAACATTTTGGTTTGCAGTCGTATCTGGTCAATGGTGCCCGCAAACCAAAAGCAAAAATTAGATCCGGCTTTTTACAAGCATTGCATCCCTTAGATATGGTTGTAACTTTTAAAGAAAACAACAGCCTACATCGCATCACTGAAGCCCATCAAGTACCTCCTTTAAAAACGATCCCCTATGATATCGTTAAAAGCTCACTAGCGATGTTTCTCAACGAGGTGCTCTATAAAATATTACGGGAACAGGCAGGAGATCCTTATCTATTTGAATATCTTTTCAGAGCTATCCTATGGCTGGATGAATCCGAAACAAATCTGGCTAACTTTCATTTGGTATTTTTAATTAACTTGAGTAGATTCTTAGGATTTTATCCTGTTGAATCCACAAAAGATTATCCTTACTTTAATTTAGAAGCAGCCACATTCTCCAATCAACTACCTGAGCACCCTTATGTACTGCAAGAACCGCACACTTCCCTGTTTAGAAAATTGATGGCTACAGAATTCAATTATTCTGAAAAAATCAAGATGAGCACAAAAGACCGTCAAATACTTTTAGAAAAAATAATTGATTTTTACAGACTGCATCTGACCAATTTCAAAGAAATAAAATCGCTTTATATCTTAGAAGAGATATTTCATTGATCCCTAAAAAATACCACCACCGACAAGCAATCGAAAGCCACCCAGCACAATAGCTATCGCACATAGAATGATACCCGTCTTTGGCTGGTTATTCGGCTGTATCGTGACATCATTATAAGCGATCAGACTGACGATAAGACCAACAACGGCGAAAGGTATATTAAGCCAATTTAACCACCCTAGACAGGGTATAAATGCAATCAACATCCCGATTAAGGATAGGATACCCAATACTAATCCAGCAATTCTCATATTTTTTTTAGGTTTATAATTTTTTCTATTATAAAGATAATAGAATTTATGAAAATCAACGAAAACAAAATCACACTACCCCCATTAAATTGTTGTGCGACGACAAACTGTCCCTCCTTGATACTCAGAAAGGCGCGAGTCATACCACAAAGAAAACAGGTAGATCCTTTCAACTTGGAAGGACATACCGGAGCAGTAGCAAGTAATAGCGAATTATCTAACAGATAGAACAGCACTAAAAAAAGAATAAGAAAGATTGAAATGATGGTCCAAGAAATATACAGGGCTTTTCGATACTCATTCGATTTCATAACAGGCAAAATGGAGTTATAAAAAAACCCGATTTCGTTCGGAAATCGGGCTTTTCTACAATAAATATATCTTAAAATCTGATTAGATAACTTTTACATTTACCGCATTAAGACCTTTACGACCTTGTTCAACTTCGTAAGAAACGTTGTCATTTTCACGAATTTTGTCTACTAAACCAGAAACGTGAACGAAAATTTCGCTCTCGCCTGAATTTGGAATGATGAAACCGAAACCTTTGGTTTCATTAAAGAATTTTACTACTCCTTCTTGCATTGTTTATTGTATTAAATTTCTTAAAGATATTTAAAAAAAATCAAAATCCTTAAACTTTTTAATTTTTTTTCCATTAAACTACTTCGCACAAACTGCGTCTACATCAATAGAAACAAACAATGGATCGATTTTTGAAAACAAGTATTAAAATAGAAAAGATATGAAAAAATTATTGTTAGGATTAATGCTATTTGCATCTGTACACAGTTTACAAGCACAACAAATGATGAATAAAGATATGGTCAGTACCATCGGAAGAGCGGAAGAAGAAGTTACTCCAGATATTATTTATATAAATGTCACTTTGAAAGAATTTTATCAAGATGGCAACATGAAGAAAAAAGTAACGATCGAAAATTTGGAAAAACAATTATTTCAATCTGCAACAAATATAGGTGTTGAGAAAAAAGATTTTACGATCCAAAACATTTACAGCACCAATTATACGACTAAAAAGAAAAAAGAAACAGATATTTTGCTATCTCGCCAATACCGTATCAAAGTAACCCAATTAAATAAGTTAAATGATTTATTCGACGGAGTTGATGCCGCAGGCATTCAAAGTACAGTGATCAGCGAACTTGATTATTCAAAAAAGAAAGAATTGGAGAAAACATTAAAAGTAAAAGCGGTTAAAGATGCCATGGACAATGCCAAAATCTTAGCCGAAGCTGCTGGTCAAAAAGTTGGTAAAGCAATTCTTTTATCAGAAAGTCCACAGATGATCTATTTCAATTCACCTCGTGTAATGTCAGCATCATTCAAGTCAGGAGCAATGGAATCTGACCAAGCTGCTGAAAACTTAGATTTAGACATTAAACCAATCAAAATTACAAGTGAAGTGAATGCATCTTTTGAAATATTGTAATGAAGAGAAATCTATCTTTAGCTGACAAAGAAAAAAGAAGAGACCACGATTTCGGATGGGTCGAAAGGCTATCTTGGCTGATGGACAATAACTTTCAGATAGCTGGATTCCGCTTTGGTCTTGATCCGATTCTTAACTTTGTACCTTTTGCAGGAACAATTGCCAGCTTTGGAACTTCATTTGTTCTAGTAATGGTCATGTGGAGAAATGGTGCCAGTTCAAAACTGGTCGTCAAGATGCTCATCAATATTTCAGTTGATGCAATTTTTGGAGCCATACCCGTTTTTGGGAATGTGTTTGACTTTTTTAATAAAGCCAATACCAAGAACATTAAATTGATGAAAGAGCATTATTACGAAAACAAACATCAAGGATCTGCCATTTGGCTACTATTAGGAATTTTAACAATTATACTCGTGTTTTTTGTAGGGACTATTTACTTCCTATGGATCGCCGGAGAATGGGTTTGGAATTTATTTTTTTAACACCCTGTATATTAAGATGACAAAATAGCGTTTATATGAAAGTATAAACGCTATTTTTGTACCTACAACTCCGTAAATATGAATAAAAAAAGAATTTTTATATGGTTAATCCTCATTGTTGCTGTTGTCGCAATTTGGACAAATCCAAAAAAAGAACAACATGAGATCGTTGTAAAACAAAAAGCCGAATATTTACTAAAAAAACAATTAGGAAAAAAAGAACAAGGAATATTTGATTTGGGAATGCAATTATTAGGGAGGGATGTCTTACAAGATTTCGTTTCAAAAAATGTGGTCGTAACAAATTATTATCTGTTCTCATTAACAAAGATTAAATGGGACGGCAAAGATAATACCATCGGTATCGGTGCTTTTGATCATATTTGGTTAAGCCCTAAAATTGATGAAAAAGCAGATGAAATAATCGCCCATATCAAAACAAGATAATGCCATATGTTAGAAATACTATACCAAGACGAAGATATTATTGCGATTAATAAACCACATGGCCTGCTCGTCCACCGTTCTTCTATTGCACGGGACGCATCCGAATTTGCGCTTCAACTGCTAAGAGATCAAATTGGTCAGCCCGTGTACCCTGCGCATCGACTAGACCGAAAGACTGCCGGCATACTCTTATTTTCGTTAAATAAAGAAACGGACAAAGAGCTCCAACAACTCTTTCAAAACCAGCTCGTAGATAAAAGATATATCGCTGTCTTAAGAGGTCATGCTCCCGAAGAAATGCTTATTGACTATCCGCTAAAAAAAGATAATGGCGTCATGCAGGAAGCACAAACCAATTTCAAAACCATCGCTAAAGCAGAACTGCCATTCTCGTCAGGAAAATTTCCAACCTCACGCTATAGTTTGGTTGAAGCTAATCCGACGACAGGAAGAATGCATCAATTAAGAAAACATTTTGCACACATCTTCCATCCGATTATTGGGGACCGTCCACATGGATGTAATAAACAAAATAAATTTTGGAAGGAAAATTTTGAAATGGATACCATGATGTTACATGCTTCGGAAATAACATTTAAACATCCGAAGACGCAAAATATAATAACTATACAGGCAGGATTACAACCCGAATTTCAGCGAGTTTTGACCTTGTTAAATCTTGAAAACTGACGATGAAAAATTTAATTTTAGACTTTTTCTTAACTATAACTGGGATTAGTGCTGCCTCGGGATTGATCTATCAAAATAACCATCTTTACTTAATTGCAGATAATAGCCAATATTTATATGATTTTTCATTAGACAACCGCCAATTATCCAAAATCCAACTGGATAAAACCTGTGGCGATTTAGAAAATATTGCTAAAGCTAAAAAACCAGATTTTGAAGCCATTGCATTCGATCAAAATCGATTTTACATCTATGGATCAGGATCAACTTTCAATCGTAATATCCGCCTTACTTATCAAAAAGAAGTGCATACAGAAGACTTCAGTAAAGTATACCATGATCTCCAGCAGAAATTTCAGGTAGATCAAGATAATTTTAATATTGAGGGAGTTATTCATACGAATGATGAAATTTGGCTTTTTAACCGTGGAAATGGTCAAAAGGCCCAAAACGGTATTTTCAAGATCAATAAGCTGAATCATCACGAAAGCAGTTTCAGTGCCGTGTCTCTCCCCTTGATTGATCAAGTTCAAACCGCTTTTACAGATGCCATACTCGTAGATGATACCGTTTACTTTATCGCAGCAGCTGAGGCTTCAAATTCGACCTATCTGGATGGAGAAATCGCAGGAACCATACTAGGCAAATTCAAAAGAAACGATTTGAAGAGCCTCGATACCATTCATATCCCAGGTAAGCATAAATTTGAAGGGATAACTTTAAAAGAACAGGGAAATGGGAAATTGACGTTTTTACTTTGTGAGGACAAAGATGATGATAAAGCAGAGACTGTGATTTATTCATTGACATTAGATCAGTAAATCGATTGCACAAATACTAAACTTTAAGCTAAAATCAATGTTTAATTTGTAAATTTGTAAATAAATAAAACTTATCGTATTATGATCAAAAATACTGCCCTTACGGATACGCATATCGCTTTAGGAGCGAAAATGGTACCTTTTGCAGGTTTCAACATGCCCGTTCAATATTCGGGCATCAATGATGAACACGAAACTGTTCGTACAGGTGTAGGTGTGTTTGACGTGAGTCACATGGGCGAATTCATTCTAAAAGGAGAGAAAGCGCTAGACCTCATTCAGGCAGTTTCTTCTAATGATGCTTCCAAGTTATATGATGGTAAAGTACAATATGGCTATCTTCCTAATGAAACTGGTGGTATAGTAGATGACTTTTTAACTTACCGCATCGACCAAAACACATATTTTCTTGTTGTAAACGCTTCCAATATTGAAAAAGACTGGAATTGGATCACAAAATACAACAGCTTTGGTGTTGACATGAAAAACATCTCTGATGAGACTTCTCTTTTTGCTGTACAAGGTCCAAAAGCAGCTGATGCATTACAGTCTTTAACAGATATCGAACTTGCTTCAATGGAGTATTATTCTTTTGCTAAAGGCAAATTTGCTGGAGTGGAGAATGTATTGGTATCTGCTACGGGATATACAGGTGCAGGTGGCTTTGAAATCTACGTTGCTAATGAAGATGCTCAAAAAGTATGGGATGCGATTTTCGAAGCTGGTGCTCCTTACGGGATTAAACCAATTGGTTTAGGTGCTCGTGATACCCTGCGCTTAGAAATGGGATTCTGTCTATATGGTAATGATATCGATGATACAACTTCTCCGTTAGAAGGTGGATTAGGATGGGTAACAAAATTCACGAAAGAATTTGTCAACTCAGCTAATCTAAAAGCTGAAAAAGAAGCTGGTATCAAGAAAAAATTAGTTGGATTTGAAATGATTGATCGCGGTATTGCCCGTCATGACTATGAAATCGTAGACGCCGAAGGAAATAAAATCGGCCGTGTTACTTCTGGAACACAGTCTCCTACATTAAAAAAATCAATCGGTTTAGGCTATGTAGATAATGCTTTCGCTAAAGAAGGTACAGAAATCTTCGTCAGTATACGCAACCAAAGTATAAAAGCAAAAGTGGTTAAACCACCATTTGTAAAATAATATTAATAAAAAGG